>NZ_JIAK01000020.1 GCF_000620765.1 Desulfovermiculus halophilus DSM 18834 | reverse complement strand
AAAGAGCGGTGCCTGTAGCGGCTTCTTGGCTTTGTTGTTATTGCGCCTCAAGGGCGGGGGCAATTCGATGAGCCCCGCTTCCTGCATGCGAAGAAGAGTGTCTCTGACAGCAAACTCTTTGTATTTCCCGTTTGGCTGTTTCCACTCCCAGGTCTGGGCCAGGATGCATGATATCTGAGTCCGTCCCAGGTGGAAATTCTCAGAGATGACCTGGCGGATAGCTTTCAGGTCATTTTCTGAATACTCACGGGAACGGAACTTAAAAATAATCTTCTGATCGGCCATGGAGAGAAGGTATCAAATCTCTCCCTCCGACGCCAGTTAATTTTTGCTTCTTGTTGGCAATTTTTTCAAAGGGCTAAACTGTTACAAGGAAAGGTATTCTTCGGAACTTCAGAAGAATCCGGAAGCAGTGAACAAGCTCCTGGACCTGGCCCAAAAGCAGCAGGTCACCCTGCTCTTTGCGGCCAAAGATACCGAGTATAACCATGCCGTGGCCATTCGGGAGTATATTATATCCAAAGAGAAAAATGAAAATAATGATCGGTTATCAGGGCCTGGGATCTTCCAGATCCCATAAGCCTTGTTTCCTCGGTTACTCCAATCCGTATTTTTCCCGCAGCTGTCCGGACAGGTTCCGGATCAGGGCAAAGGCCTTTTCCACGGTTTTGGTCTTGTCCGGATTGACCAGGCAGCAGGTGGCCGGTGAGATCAGGCTCCTGGAAAGAAGAAAATCCCGGTCGATTCCTTTGGCTTCCAGCTTCCCCCACAGATTTTCCAGCTGCAAGGTCAGTGAATCCAGGTTTTCCTGGTCAAATGGCTCGAAATTGGTGGGCACCATGCCCCAGACGATCACCCCACCCCGATCCAGAAAACGCTTGATCCCGGACGTATAGCCCACAAAGCGTTCACCGTTGCTGTAGGTGTCCAGGGACAAAATATCCAGATCCAGGTTTAAGAGAAAATCCCAGTCCGGGTTCCCGCAGAGATGGATTCCCCGGGGTCGGTTGATCAGGGAGAAAAAGTATTCCATGTCCTGTCTAGCCTTTACATCGTTGTATCCGGACAGGGCGCTGAAGATGAACTGCAGGCCCGGCTCATCCACGAACATGAAGGCGTTCTCGTTCTTGGCCTTCAGTTTATCCAGTTGAACGTTGATCCGCTTGACCATGAACTCCAGAAGGAACGGACGGACAGTATCGTCGAATAGAATCGGCCGGTCGTTCTCATCCGCGATATTAAAGCCGAAGCTGATCGGTCCTTCCAGTTGTCCCCGGATGGCCGGGTAACCGCTCAGGTCCAGATCGAGAAAATGATGGTAGACCGCAGAGTAGTCCGGACTGACATCAAAGTATTCCGGATCCTCGAAGTGGGCCATGGCCTCGTCCAGCTCAGCCGTAAACTTGTCCATGGAAAATCCCAGCTTTCTGTTATCCGCGTCCAGGACGATTCCGGGAAAATGTTCCGAGGCCTGAACGTACATGTCTTCATAATAGCTCAGCAGAGGGAGCTGCGGCCAATAGGGGATGTCCAGGGACAGGGCCAGCTCCTGGGCCTTTTGAGCATCCGTATGGGGCATGACGGCCATGGCCGTGGTCAGAAGATTGCCGGGGATGGGCATAGGAAGCTCCTGAGTATGAAAATGTGGATTTATAAAACTTACGGATTGCCCTTCCGTCATTGCCCGGCCCGAATCATTCGAGTACATCGGGATCAGACTCATCACGCGAGACGCGGGGAAATCCAGGGAAAGACTTTCTATCCTATCTGCTCTGGATTCCGGCCTTCGCCTGCCTGAATGACGGAAGGGATGACTCAAATTTTCATACATGATCACATTGTTGCATTATTATTCCCACGCAGAGCGTGGGAGCTCTAAAAACAACTGGAGCGATGGAGAGTATGCAACCCGTTGTAATTCCGCTTCCTTATACCCAGAACTCCGGATAATACCTGCTCTTGGGAATATTGTTCACCAGTAGGGCCACAACGAGCATGATCACCGCCCCGCTGCCGGCCGGAACCAGGGCATACAGATAGCCCAGGGCATGGATCTGGTCGCTGCCGATAACCGCAATCAGGGCGCTTGCCCCTCCGGGCGGGTGCAGGGTCTTGGTCAGGTGCATGACAGCGATGGCCGTGGCCACAGCCACAGCCGAGGCCAGCCACATCTGTCCGCCCAGGAGCTGAAAGCAGGCCACGCCGATGACTGCGGAAATGACGTGCCCCCCGATCAGGTTCCTGGGCTGGGCTAGTGGGCTTTTGATCGCCCCGTAGATGAGCACGGCCGACGCCCCGAAGGAGCCGATGATCATGACCATATCCGAATCGGTGAGCATATTGAAGTGCACCAACCCCACCGCCGCTATACCCAGAAAGGAGCCAATCCAGGACCAGATGACTTCCGGGATGCTCACCCTGGGCGGACTGGTTGTTGTTCCGCGCATTTTTTCCCAAAAACTCATTTGCTGCTCCGTTGTTGCTGTATTGCGGTTACGGTCAGTTCTTGTCTCTTCCAGGTATAAAGGCCAAGGCGTCGAGCAGATCGTCCCTGGAGACAATCCCGATCAAGCTGCCGTTTTCAACTACTGGTATCCGATTGATATTTTTTTCTTGCATTATTTCATACATTGCATGCACAGGTTCCTCCGGAGAGACAGTCACCGCAGGAGAGGACATAATGTCCGCAGCAGCTTGACCTTTAATTTTCAGGGCTGGACATCCTTTGCTGCCCATACAGGAGGCCACCAGGCCCATAAAATTCTGCTCGGTGTCGGTCATCCTGTGCATGAAATCCTTTTCCGAGATGACGCCCACCACTGCTCCACCCTCTGTCTCCACCACCGGCACACCGGCCACCTGTATCCGGGCCAGCATTTTGGCCACTTCCAAAACCGGCTGATTCGCATGGACATAATGCACCGGGCTAGTCATTATGTCCCGGGCTGGTGTAGACAGGATACGCTTGTGGGCCTGGGCATAGGCCACTTTGTATACTTCCTTGAAATCACCTGGAGTGATGTCCAGATATCCGGAGATCCGTTTCATGGCCTCTAGGATATCCTGATCCGTGAGATTGTTTGGATCCAGGCCCATGGATAAATATTCCGAAGCCTCTTTATCTCGGGGGTCAATAGGGGACATAATTGCTCCTTTGGTTTTCATCGGCCATGTTTGCAATCTCTTTCTAACCCAGGTCGGCTGCAATGTTTTTGATACAGATCAAATGAACAGATAAAAAATTGCGATAGGAAAAGGCATGCCCTGGCTCAAACGATTCATTATTCTCCTGTTGCTGGCCGCTCTGGTCCTGGCTGGTATAAAGCTGGTTCACATGCGTAGACAGCAGATCTTTTCGGTACAGGCAACCAAGGAGCCGGCTTTGGCCGTGCAGACTGCACCGGTATCCGACGGCACCCTGCAGGTCAGCCAGACCTACAGGGGCATCCTCCGTCCGGAGAGAAGCATAGCACTGAGTCCCAGAATACAGGGGCGAATAGTGGGTATGCAAGGTCATGCCGGAGAACATATCCAAGACGGTCAGCTTCTGGTTCGCCTCGATGACCGGGAACTCCAGGAAAACATTCAGGCTTTGGAGGCGGAAAAAAAGCGGATCGAAGAACAGATCTGGATGTTGGAGAAGACCCGTGCCCGACAGAAAAAGCTGGCTCCTGGGGCTATATCCCAGGACGAAATAGACCGCACCTTGTCCAATCTGAACCAGGCCAAATCCAGCCGGGAACGAGTCAGAAACGAACTAAATCAAGCCAGAACCAGGCTGAGCTATACCCGCCTGGAGGCACCCCTAAACGGACGGATACACAAACGGCTTCAAGAACCGGGGGATATGGCTCAGCCCGGACAGCCGGTCATGATCCTCGAAGATTCCGCAGCTGGGTACAACATACATATCCGGGTTCCAGCCGAGGTCCACACCAAGTTGCTGCCCGGGAACAAAGTCCGCATTCACTCTCAAGGGAAAACCCAGAAAGCGGACATAACCCGCATACATCCAGCCACGTCCCAGAATTCACCCTTGGTTGAGGTCGAAGCATTCATGCAAAAGCCGCCCTTTGAACTGCCCAGTGGTTCAAGCCTGGAGGTTGAGCTTCTTGTTTCCAGGGCCATGGGCATTATTGTTCCCTCCAGGGCCTTGCTCAGCCAGGAAAAAGAAGATGTTGTCTTCACCGTGAACGAGGAAAACCGAATTCAGATGCATCAGGTGCACGTACTCTCCAGAACCGCGGACAGGGCTGTGCTCATGGATAATGAACTCCAACCCGGACAACGAGTTGTCGTTGGTGCATTGTCTAAGCTCATGCGCTTGAGCCCTGGGATGAAGGTGGAAACCGGTCCAGTTGAGACAATAAAATCAGACTGAACAGAACCGGGTCTATTATTCATTTTGATGAGAGATTCTTCGCTCCCAGACTCGCTCAGAATGACAAGACATAAAAAAGCAGGCCCGCCGGATGGTTCTGATGTCCGCTCTTGTCATTCTAACGGACTGTAGAAACTTAAGAATCTCTTGTGTTGCTGTATAATCTACAGCCTGTGGAAAACATTGACGACATCTGTTCGTTTTCCAGGTGTTCGTCTGTTGCTTAGCTGGAAATGTTCGGTTTGTTCTTTGAATGTTTCTGGATATGTTCAGTTGATAATATATTATATCAGTATGTTAAATACAAAATGAACATACAAACCCAACCAATAATCTTCTACAATTCAAAGAAAATATCATTGGAAACAAAAGAAGAAAGACACGGAATGAACGTTCTGACAACCGATGACCCGAAAAGAGTCCTTGATTCATGACTCTGGTAGACAAGACCTTTGAACATCCTCACTTGGTTCTGGCCGTGGTTCTTTTGGGGGTGGCCCTGGGGCTGGCCAGCTTTCAGCGCCTGCCCCAGAACCTGTTTCCAGAGGCCAACTACCCTTCGGTATCCGTGCTTTTGATCTGGCCGGGAGCCTCGGCCGAGGACGTTCAGTCCAGGGTGGCCAGATATGTGGATGCCGAGCTGGCCTCCCTGGACCAGAGTAGGACAGTACGGGCGGTGAGCAAGGATGAGGTTGCGGCTGTCAGTGTTGAATTCGAGTACACAAAAGGCATTGATGCGGCAGTGGTCGATGTCAGCTCGGCCCTGGACCGGATTTGGTCCGGCCTGCCTGACGGGCTTTTGCCGCCGCGCATTTTCCGGGTCACGGACGCCACTTCCCCGGCAGCCACCTTGGCCGTGAAGCCGGCCGGCGAATCCGGCCTGGACCTGAGCATGACCCGCCAGATCTGCGACAACGATCTGCGCGAGGCCTTGCTCCGGATCCCGGAAGTATCCCAGGTAGAGGTCTTCGGAGGGCGGAAACCGGAAATTCGTCTGGCCGTGGACCGGATCAAACTGGAGGAATACGGCCTGAGCCTGGAGCAGGTCACATCGGCCGTGGCTGCTCAGAATGCCAATATCCCCGGGGGAACGATCATCCGTTCCCAGGAGCAGTACCTGGTCAGCATCCAGGGGGAAAAGCTGCAGGCTGAGGAACTTGAAAATATCGTCCTGGCCAGCGACGGGTCGGGGGAGATCCACCTCCGGGATGTAGCCGACATATCCTTTGCTCACCAGGATATGTTCTCTTTCTTTCGGGGCAACGGAGCGGAAGCCGTGGGTATGAATATCCTGCGTCCGGAAACCGGACACATCAGCTCCACATTGGCTTCCTTCCAAGAGCATCTGCCACAGGTAAGACAGGATTTTCCCAACCTGGAGCTTGAAATTGTGGACACAAGCGGGGATATCATTGAGACCTCGATTCAGAACATGATTTCCTCCCTGCGCAGCGCAGTGATTCTGACCGTGGCTGTGATCTTTCTCCTCCTGGCCCGGACCAGGGCCACGGCCCTGACCGTGGTCTCCATCCCTTTTACCTTTCTGCTCACATTCGCCGGCATGAGCCTTTTGGGCTTGGAACTGAACATCGTGACCATGACCGGGATCATCCTGGCCGTGGGCCTCTTGGTGGACGACTCCATCGTGATCATTGAAAACATCGACCGTCATTATCGGTCCGGCGCCGAAAGCCCCCGCCGTGCGGCCCGTTCCGGGACCAGAGAGATCTACCTGGCCGACTTTTCCGGGACCCTGACCACGGTCAGCGTGCTTTTGCCCATCATGTTTGTGGGCGGATATCCCCAGCAGATCCTGCGCCCTCTGGCCTTGACCCTGTCTCTGGCTCTGATCTTCTCCTACCTGGTTTCCATAACCGTCATTCCCCTCCTGGCCCCGTATCTCCTGGGCTCCTCGCGCATGGAAGACAAAGTCGCCATGGTCCTTGACTGGCTCTCATCTCGGATCGTCGCTCCGTTGCAGTCCTTTTTCGTTCACGTCTATCGTCTGGGGTCCAGGGCCAGATGGCTGTTCATCCCTCTGGGAATTGTTGTTCTGGTCCTCAGCATGCGCCAGATGCCTTTGGCCGGAAAGGATCTTATGCCCCCCATGGATACCGGGATCATGATGGTCGAGTTCGAGACATCACCGGGAACTTCGGTAGAAGAGACCCAAAAAACGGTGGCCCGTATGGAGGAGGTCATCGCCCGATATCCAGGCTTTGTGCGCATGAGTACAAAAGGCGGGGCCGAGCCCGGGGTTATCAGCTTCGGTGCGGAGCGCACCGCCCAGGAAGGAGTTATAACTGTCCATTTTGTGGATCGTTTTGCCCGGGACAAGTCCATCTGGGAGATCGAATCCGAGCTACGCACGGACTTTGCCCGGCTGCCCGGGCTGGAGCGGTTCAGTGTGTACGAATACGGAGCCACGCCTTTGTCCTCGATCAGTGCGCCCATCGATGTGCAGATCGCCGGCCCGGATCCCCGGGTTCTGGATGGTCTGGCTGCAGAAGCGGAGGACAGGCTGCGGGAGGTGCCGGGGTTGAATGGGATCAGCCGGTCATGGGATCGGAGCAAGGAAGAGGTGGAAATCACTCTGGATCATCGGCGCATGGCCGCCTACGGGATCACGGTCTCGGAGGTCAGCCGGGTTCTGGCTGCAGCCACCCAGGGAATGCAGGCGTCAGAGCTGCGCATTCCGGGACAGAAAGGGATCAAGGTCCAGGTCCGCTTGGCTGCGGACAAGGCATGGTCAATCCAGGGCCTGCAGGATGTGACGGTCATGTCTGATCAAGGCCCCATCCCCCTGCGGGAGGTGGCCGAGTTCCAGCGGGTCCTGACCCAGGACCGGTTTATTCGGGAGGATCTGCAGAGCGTGGTCAATGTCTATGGGTATCGGGATACCATGGCTATTTCCCACCTTCAGGCCGGAGTGGAAAAGGCCCTGGCCGGAATGGGACTTCCGCCGGGATACAGCCTCAGTCAGGAAGGAGAGGTCACATACATGAACGAAAGCTTCTCCCGCCTGGGACAGGCCCTCATGTTCTCCCTGATCCTGCTCTACTTCTCCCTGGTTCCCATCTTCCGGTCCTTTGTTCAGCCCGTGGTCATCATGGTGGCCATTCCTTTGGCCTTCATCGGTGTGTCCTGGGGCATGCTCCTGGCCGGCAAGCACTTCTGCATGCCGGCTTCCATGGGCATGGTCCTGCTCTCCGGGATCGTGGTCAACAACTCCATTCTGCTTATGGACTTCATCAATCAGGCCCGGGCAGATGGACTGGCCCGGCAGGAGGCCATAGTTCAGGCCATCCAGACCAGGACCCGGCCCATTGTCATGACCGCTACCAGCACCATGGCCGGCATGCTGCCCATTGCAATGGAGATGGCCGTCGGTCTGGAGCGCCTCTCCCCCCTGGCGGTGGTGGCTATCGGCGGGCTCCTGGTCTCCACATTCCTGACCCTGGTCTATGTGCCGATTTTCTATACCGTGTTTGATGATGTGCTGAGGAAGTTCAAGCGGATGCGGGACTGACTTACATATTTTCAGCCCAGTCAATAGAGTGAAGATTTTTGTCGCGACGGAGTTCCTTCATGTTGGGGTAATGAGGAAAAGATATGACCAGAAAAGCCTATAGAATTAAGTTGTGTTGGGGAATTGAAAGCAGGGAATGTCCAAATGTCCTGGATCCGGATGCCTCACTGAAGCAGGATCTGGAGTCCGTCCTGGAAACCTCTGGCTGGCCCGAGTGCCTGTCCAAGGCCCTGCAAAGGGAGATCAAGCCCCTGGACCAGTTCAGCGTCAGCGTCTCCGGCTGTGCCAACGGATGCTCAAGGCCTCAGATAGCGGATTTTGGCCTCCTCCAGGCCCAGCATCCTGAGGTGGATTCAGAAAGATGTACCGGCTGCGGGCAGTGCGCACAGGTATGCCGGGAAGGGGCCATTGATCTGGACTCAGGCATTGCCCGGATTGATGCCGGCCGCTGCCTGTCCTGCGGCGTATGTATCAGGAGCTGTCCGGAACAGGCCCTTTTCCCTGCACGGCAAGGCTATAGAGTCCAGGTCGGGGGTAAGCTCGGCCGCCACCCGAGGCTGGCTGAGGAGCTGTCCGGGATATACAGCCGAGAGGAAATGCTGAAAGCTTTGCAAAAATGTCTGACCCTGCACCAAAGGCATTATCGCCCTGGAGTCAGGTTCGGGCAGGTGGTGGCTGAGCAGGGAACCGAAGAGATCGGGTTTATGGAGCCGATTGGTTCTGCCCCTTAGATTCTGGCCACGCCCAGAAACAGGGTGAGGTATCCGGGCTCTTGGCAGCCAGCGGTCGGCGAGGAGGACGGGAATAGGGGAGGCCTGGCGGGCCAGCAGCAGAAGGCCTGTGCTCAGGACGAAAATCCAGATCAGGGGCTGCTTCCCTGTCACCTTCTGCATGTGAACCAGTCCCGCATGGTTTGGCTCAGCATAATGGCAATGGATACAGCCATTACAACGCCCACTGAACCCATGATGGTCAGCAGGAGGGTATACGGCTCATCCACCGCCAGCCGGAATTGAAGCAGCTGCACTGTCACTTTGATCCACAGAAAGAGACCGAGCATCAGGGTGAGGGCACTGAGGTGGCGGACCCAAGGCCTGCGGAGAATAACCAGCGCAACGGCTATGAGCAGCCATCCGGCCATGACCCAGAGATTGCCCACTCGCAGCTCGTGGGCTGCCAGAAACAAATAGCTGAGAAACGGAAAAACAAGCAGAATTCGATGTAGATACATATTCCTCTCCGCAGGACGTTCTGCTGGGCTGCGGTACCGGGTTTCAAATGGGTTCAAAATGATTATATACACAATGAGCAGCCCAATTCTTTGACCTGCATCAATGATAGCGCCCTTATCCGGGTATACGATCATACTTACCACTCACCATAACGGATGGTCCCAGGCAATGTCAGCACAGGAGGACGGATATGAAATGCCCAGGCCAAGACAGCAGATTCTGGAAACAGGACGCCATATATGAGGCCCGTTGCCCCCAGTGCAATGAAACCGTGGAATTTTTTAAGGATGATACGGCCCGGAAGTGTCCGCATTGCGGGCACAGGTTCGTGAATCCGGAAATGGATTTCGGCTGTGCCGCCTATTGTCAATTCGCTGAACAGTGTCTGGGCGCCCTGCCGGACGACATCAAGGAAAAGCAGCAGGACCTGATCAAAGACAAGGTCGGCATGGAGGTCAGACGCTTGCTTCTGCAACAGCCAAAGCTGATGCAGAAGGCCCAGAATGCGGCCAGATACGCGGAGCGGCTGGGGAAAGACGTCGGCGGCGACATGGGTGCCGTTATCATGGCCGCTCATCTGTTGTATGTCCAGCAGGCGGATACTGCCAACGGGCAAGGCATGGATTTTCAGCAAACCCCTCGGGATATCCTGGACAAAGCCGGGGCTAAGCCGGATGTGGCAGATAAGGTGGAATCCGTGCTGGACCAATTGTCCAAGCCCTGGTCAGATCCGGACCTGGAAGTCCGTATTGTCCGGGATGCGGCCACGCTTGCGGGGTTAGAGGAAGAGTCCAAGGCCCAGTCCCTTTCCAGGGAAGACATCGAAGGTCGAATCACGCAGGGACTATCGACTCCGGAAGCTCAGGATCTGGCCCGACGGATTCTGTTGGGGTAGGAAATCAGGAGGGTGAGATGCAAAAACTTATAGTTGCAGGTATCGTTCTTGTCGCTGCGATCGTGGTCGTCCGTCGCCTGTATCGGACCTTTAGCAGGAGCGGACAGGCTGAATGCGGATGTTCCGGGTGTTCCCAATGCAGCGTCCAGTCCGAATGCACAATAAGGTCCTCTGTGGACCAGGAGCAGGGCAGCGACTAAGAAAAAGCTGGCCCGCCCTTTGAGACGGCAGACGTCTCAAGCCCCAAGGACAGGTAGGGAAACCGCCTTGCCGTTCTCGGAGAACGGCAAGGCGGTTTTCCTATTTTTCGGGGCATGGCATTCATGCAGATGGCCTTTCCAGTCAGACCCTGAAGGCCTGATAACAGCAGTTTAATGTGCAAATGGGGGTCCTTGGACGTAGGCTGTGGATTTTGGGCCATCTCTTCTGTGTGCTCACTTTCGGCCCTGTATTTTCTCTAAGTCCCGACAAAGGGGATCCTTGCCCCCTCCCGACACTCACGCGCAACTCAGTGCTTTCTGTTTGGCTGAGCTTGTCATACACGCCTTTTCACCCTCAATCCTCCTACTCGTTCTGAAATCCTTTCGGTTATTATGCTCTGTGTCCATAACATGGACATATAATTGAATAGTATAAACATACTTATTAGGTATGTTTTATTCTGTCTATCCAATTATATGTCCAATTTGGGACAAAATTAATAGACTTTTGTCCAAAAAAGAACAGCGATATTTTCTTGTATATCAGTATTTCACTGATATCTATTTTGATTCTTGTTGGAATATTTTTTGCTTTTCTATTCGGTTTTGTTTTCATTCGGCGAGTTGGTGTAAAATTTTTTATATACATCGTGCAAGCCAAAAAACCTGTAAACTTGTGTTTGTTAAGGAGAGACGTGTTATGAACAGATGGTATTTGGCACCTGGTTCGATTCTGGCGTTTGTTGTCCTTGCTCTGGTCTTGGGTGCGGTTCAACCCGCTACTGCTGCTGTCCAGGCTCAATTGGAGTCTACCTCCCTGGAAGTTGGAGACAGAGTCACTGTATCCGGGCAGATAGAGCCTGGCCAGGATCTGTATATCGCTGTAGCTTCGAAAAACATGTTTGCTCCTGAGGATGCAAAAGGGGTCAATGAAATCAAGTCGTTTCGAAGCGCGGTGGAGAGTCACCCCTTTGATATGAACACCCGGGTCCCCCATTTGTTCTATATTTTGACCAATACCCCGCAAGAATTCGGAACCATTACCAAAAAGCGTTTCGGCGGCCCGTCATTCGCCAACGGCATCTACAGTACGACAATGTTTAACCTCGCAGACTACAGCGATTTGTCCGCAGAGGCCAAATCGGTCCTCGGGCCGATCACCAACAAGGCTAAGTGGAGCTTCTTCCGCTACAATCACGAGAATGCATACGGCATCAATACAGTGACCAAAGAGCGGACGCAGGTGGGAAAGGTGACGATTTTTTCCCGCAGCGTGCTCACAGACCATGAAAAGTCCGGGAATTACTGGGATGAAGGGACCAAGGTTGATCTGAACAAAGAAACCGGCAAGTTCACCGCTTCCTTTGAAAGCTTTCGCCATTCACCTCCGGATACAGAGTTCAATGTGTATGTCAACGGCCAGGAAATCGGGACATACACTCTAGCCGGCAAAGGATTCTGGCTCGATCTCGGCGGTCGGTATATGAACCCGATTTGGATTATCATCGGGGCGATCATTATTGGGGCATTTGTCTCTTTGATCGGAGCCTCCGGAGGGATGCTCATGGCCGCCTACCAGGTCATGGTGGTCAATACCATGGGACCGGTGGGGATAAATGCGGCAAACGTCCTCCGGCCGTCGAACGTAGCCCTGACCCTGTTTTCTCCTTTGGGCTCATTTTACCGCTATGCAGTCAAAGAACGGCGTGTGGCCTGGCCGGTTGGATTTTCCTTTGGCATCGGGATTCTTATCGGTTCCATCTGGCTGGGCAAGTATGTAACCGCCTATCTGCCCATGTCCAGCTACAAGGAATGGCTGGCTGTTCTGGTGGTGATCATGGGTATCCGCACTGTGTATGAAATGACGCCCAGGGTTATGGAAAAGCGAAAGAACATCAAGGCCATGACCCAGAAGTTCAATGAAGAGGTGGCCAAGGCAAAGGCCGAGGGCCGGGCTGCCAAGATGGGCTCCATTGAACCGGTTAAATCAGGACTGACCAACTACCAGTTCAAGTTCTGGGGCGAGGAGTTCAAGATCAACCCTCTGCTGTTCGGAGTTATCGGTCTGGTGATCGGGATTGTGGCCCGCTGTTTCGGGATTGGCGGCGGCTTTCTCCTGGTGCCTATCATGACCATGTTCGGGGGCCTGCCCATGTATGTTGCGGTCCCTGTCGGTCTGCTCGGGACATGCTTTTCCAGTATCGGGGCCTTTATCGGCTACTTAGCCAACGGCTATCTGCCGGACCTGTGGATTGCCATCGCCATCATCATCGGCGGATTTGCCGGTGGTGTTATCGGAAGCAGGATGCAGAGCCTATTCACAGAAAAACAGTTGAAGTGGATGCTGGCCATCGTGCTTTTCTTCCTCTTTTTCCGATTTTTCAAGATTGAAATCTGGATCTAAGGGAGAGGCAAATCCATATCCGGGGCGTGTCCACTAAGGTCATGCCCGGCTTGAAAGAACAAAGTTCCGGAGATGAAAACAACGACAAAGGCCCGCGGCTTAAGCCGCGGGCCTTTGTCGTGACTTTTCTTTTATCACAATCAAGGCACGGCAGGTAGGGGGAGCGAGACGGCAAAAAAGGTCTATAAATTTTTTTGATGCTTACATAATGCTACAACGTAAGTTCGCAACCTAATTGCTTGGCCTCAGCTAACCGCCTTTTTCGGTGCGATAGATACGCTTCTTTCTTTCGCCTGTGACGATACTTGAGAATCTCTATTGCCTGCGCATGATCAAGTGATCGGCGGGGCAATACTGTTGCCACAAGATATTTCGCTTCAGCGAGACTCAAGTCAGGAGTTTTTTTAAAGGCGTTGCCGCAACCGTAACAGGAATTGCTGTGCGAGCATCACGTAGATCATATGCCTGTGCCAGGCTGGCCATGAACGGTGCTCGTAGGCATCCATCCCGAGATGGCTTTTGCCTTCCTCAAAGCATTGTTCGATGGGCCAACGCATGGCGGACGCTTTGCAGAGCTCTTCAAACGGCGTATCTGCCGGAGCGTTGGAGATTGCATACCGGATCTGTCCATCGAAATGCTTCCTGATAAAGAGCCACACCGGCTCATTTTTAGGGAAGTCGTTTCGTGAGGGATACACCCTCATGCAGGCTACGTGGGCGAGAAGAGGGCCTCCACCTGAGTCCTAAAAAGAGCATCCTAACCTGGGTCCGGAGTTTTGTTTACCCCTCTAGGTTACGTTGTAGTGTTACTACGATGCAGCGGAAGAAGTCGAGCGGATACGCAAGGAGAAGGAGGCCGGAGTGCTGGACGAAGACCGGCGGGGCTATCTCCGGCTATATCCACGTTTGAGGCAAGCAGAACGCAGAATTGACCGGCTGAACAAACGTCTGGACCGAACTGAGAATGAAGAGCAGATCGAGACGCTGGAGAAGGAGAAAGCCGGGGTGATGAAGGATTTTCTGCGGGAATACTATGCCCAGGAGGAAGGCCGGACGGAAGAAGCGCAGGAACCAGCGGGACCTGAAGACCCGTTTGCCGACCTCCAGTAATCCACACGCCCAGCGTGAGGTTGATATAAAGAAGGCCAGGCACATGCTTGGCCTTTTGCTTTGACATTTACAACATCATTGTTATAATAATCATCATGTGGAGAGTACATACCCTGAACGAGACAGTTGACCGGGAGTTCGAGCAGTTGCCACCTGAGATGCAGGCCCGGTTTCTTTGGACCGCTGATCTTATCCAGCAGTATGGACTCCCTAATGTCGGAATGCCTTATGTCCGGCATGTCCATGGTGACATTTGGGAGATTCGGATTTCAGGAAAGAACAAGATAGGGCGTGGTCTATACGTAGCACTAAAGGGGCAGCGGGTGGTTGTTTTGCGATTTTTTATCAAAAAGGCCCAAAGGACTCCCCAAAAAGAAATCAGAACAGCTCAGCAAAGAATGGGGTTGATAGATTATGACCAGCTTGGATGAATTAAAAAAGAGGGCATTGCAAAATCCAGAAGTCAAAGCGGAATACGAGCGGCTTGAACCTGAATTTCGTTTTGCCTCCATGCTTATTGAAGCCAGAGCAAAGGCGGGTCTCTCTCAGGAACAGCTCGCGCAGCGCATGGGCATGAAGCAGACCAGTGTAGCCAGGATTGAATCAGGCCGACACAACCCCAGCATGAAGACCTTGCAGCGATATGCTGAGGCCACTGGCCACAAATTGCAGATCAGGATGGAACCTCAATAAACTTCCTGTCAATACAAGGGGTATGTATGTCCGACTCGGCATTTGACGGAGAATGGAGGCAATTCAAACTCAGATACCCGGAATTCTTCTACCAGTATGAACAGCCCAGGGAATACAAAGACCTCCAAGACCTTCTGGCCTATTACGGACCACAGATCGCCGCTGTTATGGCCGAGAGCCTACGGGCCAGGCAGAAGGCTGAGGACATTCAACGTAAGTTCCATATCCTGATGGGGGCTGTGCTGGTATAGCCGTGGTCAGCCTAGCCTCATTGGTTGGAATATTGGTCATTGCCTTGATGTAACAATATTAAATTACAGACCATAACTGATCCATTTTCCGCTGAATTTACCGGACGGTATTTTTCAGAGGCAAGATACCCTATCCGGTTTTTCAGGAAAATTGGCGGTATGTTTAAGAGTTGGCAGTTACTATGGGGCACAGATCGCGCTGCCAGTCGAGGTCCACTTGACCCCACCCGGGGGTAGGGGGTACCCCCCCTCCCCTTCCACCAGGAACCCAGGACCGGATTGCGCCAGGTCTCTGTCCTGGGAGAGGACAAATTTTCAAATGATTCGACTTTCCGAGGGGTGTAGGTTGGATCAGAAAAGGCCTGCTCAAAAAGGCGCACAGCACATATTTTTTGTAACATAAAGTGACCACAGCACTAAGTTACAAAGGGTAAAAATCAGGCTCGAAATGCAAAAGGTGACCACAGGAGTGACCACAAAACCAGCCATAAACGAAAAAGGGGTTAAGCCTGATGGCCTAACCCCCTGAAGTCTAAGGTGCCGAGGGACAGAATTGAACTGCCGACACGGGGATTTTCAGTCCAAAAATACGGTCTTTTCTTAACGGGTACCATTTCTCAACTCCAATAAAATATCCTTGACAGACAGTATATTACTCAGCATAATTCATCCTACGTCGTTTGAAGTGGTTTGAATTCGCTTGGGTACCATGTGGGTACCACGATTTTTCAACCTTCAACGCTGGGATGTTTTATGAAGCTTACCAAAAGAGCCATAGACGCTATTGCCCCTCCCGCTTCTGGAAAAAGATTTTATTTCGATGACTCCATACCCGGTTTCGGTATCGCTGTATGGGCCAGTGGAACAAAGTCTTATATCTATCAGGATCGGATCAAGGGCAAGAAAAGAAGGATGACCATAGGCCGATACGAACAGGTCACGGTCAAGGACGCCCGGAAAGAAGCGCAGAAATTGGCTGGAAAGATCTCAGGAGGAGAAGATCCAATAGCCGAGCGCCACCAGCAGAAAACAGAATCGTTGACACTCAAGGAAGCTCTCAAAGGGTACATTGAAAACAGAGAACTTAAGCCAACGACTCAAAAGGACATCCGTCGGGCAATGAAAGGATTTTCCGATTGGATGTCTAAGCCTATTATAGATATCAATCGGGACATGGTATCCAGGAGACATAAAAAACTGGGTAAAACCAGTCATGCCCGAGCAAACTTGGCCATGCGATATCTACGGGCAGTGCTCAACTATGCTTCGGAGGCACATGCCTATCCTGATGGGCGGCCGCTCATTACAGACAATCCAGTTAATGCCATCTCTGCGACCAAGACCTGGTATAAAGTAAGCAGGCGGAGACGATATCTCCAGGAACATGAAATCAAACCCTGGATGCAGGCTGTCATGAGGCTACCAGAGGTTCCGGAACGAGAGCCTGGCCAGGGCAAAAAGAAACCCAAACTGAGGCATGGTGATTTAGCCAGAGACTTTTTCCTGATCCTCATATTAACAGGCTTGAGAAGGACTGAAGTGTTGGATTTGACCTGGGAATATGTGGATTTGGATGGAAAGACCCTGACCATCCCTGACCCCAAGAACAATGAGCCGCATACCTTGCCCCTGAGTGATTACCTCCTTGAGTTGATTGAGGAACGGAAAGAAAAAAGCAGCGGAAGCCATGTTCTCAGTGGGCCGGACGGCAAGTCGTACCAAGGATTTCGTTATGCCCAAGCTCGCATTAAGGAAGAGACAGGGATAGACGTATCACCACATGACCTGCGTCGTACTTTTGCCACCGTCGCAGAATCCCTGAACATACCTGCCTATGCAGTCAAAGGCCTCCTCAACCATAAGACCAATGGAGACATTACTGCTGGGTATATCCAGATTACTGTTGAAAGGTTACGGGAACCTATGCAGCAGGTGACTGATTATTTGCTCCGTAAAGGCGGACTTCAAGAGAGCAAAGTCCTTGAATTCAATAAGGCAGCTGGGGAATAGAAATATCTATAAAATCTATGGGGATTACAATGCCATCAATTTATTTAAATCAAAATGAGCTAGATAACTTGTTTGAAGAAGAAAAAAATGCTCTGGAAATGGATCTTGATACTGAGCTAGATGAAGATGGATGTGAAGCTAATACAACAGTAGTTTCCAACGAAGAACTGAGAAATCACCCAATTGTAATACGTTTTGAACATGAGACAGGGAAAAGCCTGGAATGGCTCTTAGATAATGTGGCAGTTGACCCTACTGGAGATGAAGATGACCCCGATGGTCTTTGCGCACCCAGTTGGCCTGTGAGTTGGCCTGCTGATGAATTGAACGATGATCATATCTATATCCTACAAGGGGCTGCAATACTAGTTTGGGTTCAAAAAGATTGGGTGACTGAAGCACAGAAAGAGTCGGTGAATGACTATCTTAAGGTTATGGAACGAGAATCACTTGTCAAAAACACAAACCGTAAAAATGCAAAAAGAAAAAGCAGAAAGGCTTGGGCCGAATCTCTAGCAAAGGATTTGGTCTCACGGAACCCGCAAGCAACATTCGCGCAACTTTGGAAAATGATACCTGAAGATAAATATTATGCGGGATTTGAAGTTTATGTTGATGGGGATAGGTTATGTGCAAATAACCGAAAAAAAGGAGAAGTTTCCATAAGTAAAGACACTTTTCGTATTGAGTATATTGGAAGAGCTCGAGAAGAAATAAAAAATCAGTCATAAGCCCCCCGCCTAACATCCTTCACTTATCTTTTTCTTTTATGCAAATACCCGTTCTTGGCCTTGGAGCAAATTCGCCAAGGTGATCCTTGGTCATACGGGCCATATTTCAAGCCACAAAAAAGATCGCTGAGAAAACCTACCAAGCTCTGATTTCCTCTATATTCGGGACAGCAATAGATACTTCGGTCAATAAATTATACCAAATATATTAGGATCTTAAGCCTTAAAATGCTAGCTCAGATGGACGAGAATTCCATTTGAAGGTTTTCTGTCCCGAGGAAAGCGCCGCTACTCTACAACCCCCTTCTTTAGCTTGTTCTCCGAGATTCGCAAATCAAGGAGGACAGGAAGCTATGAAGAAGACAATTGAATTGCCAGTGCTGATGACGGAGAAGGAATTTTGCGATTACGTCGGCAAATCACGTGCCTGGGCGCAAAGAGCGAGGCTTGAAGGTGATGGGCCGCCCTATGTAAAAGTAGGACGAACCCCGCTTTATCCGGCTGATAAGTTAGAAAAGTGGTTGCAGGGCACTGAACGTCGCGCCACTTGCGAGGAAAGGGGGTGAGGAATGCAATACAAAGAAAAAGCCCCTCTAGGCGTGGCGGCGACTGAGGGGCGGCAAAGAATGGATGCTAAAAGCAATCATAGCATAGATTGCCCCTCCCTTGACGTCAAGCCTTTGGATGCCTTCAAAGAAGCAATCCGTAATGCTGGTTTGCCCTGCCCTGACCAGATCCTGCCGGATGGCAAGCTTCACCGCTTCTCCACGAATGGCAAAAACGGTGATAAGGCCGGTTTTTATGCCCTGTTTGATAATGGAGGTGGTCATTTTGGTGGGTACTTCGGTTGTTGGAGGTCCCAGGTTGAGGAAACCTGGAAGTCGGTTGATGACAATCAGCTCACAGACCAAGAGCGTGAACAGATTAATCAGCGGATTGAGCGTAAAAGGAAGCAAGCGCAAGAAGAAAATGCCAAGGAGCAAGATCAGGCTGCACACAGGGCGCAGGAAGAATATGAAAGCCTGAAATCCATTACAGACCACCCTTACCTCAGTCAAAAAAAAGTTAGGGCTTATGGTATTCTGGACCTCAAGGTAGACTCCAGAGGAAACCTTGTCATACCAGTCCATAATGCTGACTGCGAGATTTGCAGTCTTCAAAAGATCACTCCCAATGGGGACAAGTACTTCCTCAAACATGGGGCTACCAAGGGCATGTTCCATGTTATTGATGGCAATCGGGATCAGGTAGTAATCGCTGAAGGTTATGCAACGGCAGCTTCTATACACGAAGCGACTGGCGCAACCGTGGTGGTAGCTTTTAATGCTGGAAATCTGAAAACAGTAGCCGAGCAGATCCAGAAAGTATACCCGGACAAGGTTTTGACCATTGCGGCAGATAATGACCGCTGGACATCTCTGTCAGATGGCCGGGTGAATCCTGGCCTGATCAAGGCAAACGAAGCAGCGGTAGCAGTTGGTGGCCAGGTTGTATGTCCTGAGTTTAAAACCGAACACTTGAAGGACAGACCAAAAGACTTCAATGACCTTGCCATTCTGTATGGGCTGGAGGCAGTCAAAAAGTCGTTCAGTGAGCAAGGAAAGAGTGCCAAGATATGGGACCAACCAGTTGATCTTACCTCCCTGATAGACATTGAACCTGCTCCAATAGCCTGGTTTGTCCAGGATCGGATCATATCAGGACGAGGATTAGTGATAACAGGAGTTGGTGGCTCGTCCAAAACCAGGATGATTTATCACCTTGCAGCCGGTGCAGCTCTTGGACGTTTGCCTTGGGAGTGGACAGTCAATCAAAAGGGACGTTCAATCCTGGTACTGACTGAAGACGTCGCAGATGACTTACACCGGACTATGCACAACCTCTGTCTGTCCCTTGAACTTTCATATGAAGAAAAGTTCAAGGTTTATCATTCCATCATCCCCTACCCTTTGGCTGGTGAGGACGTGAAACTTCTGGCCAAGGCTCAAGCCGGGACTCTGGAGAAATCTCCCCTGTTTCAGGCTCTATCCCAAAAAATCAAGGATTTTGGAGATATTGCATTTATAGGCCTTGACCCTGCCCTGTCCCTTACAGATGGAGACGAACTTGATCAGGGCAATCAGAGAGCCCTGGGAAAGATGGCCGACGACCTGGCCGTTCAGACAGGAGCAGCTTGTGCGCTAGTTACCCATGCCACCAAGGGGAGCTTGGCCAAGGATGAGCTTACTAGCCACAACTCCAGGGGCGGCGGTGCAATAACTGATGCTGTCCGGGCTGAGTTCGTCATGCGGACAATGACCAGTAAGGAAGCAATCAAGGCCAAGCTTCAAGATCCAGAGGAACGCTTTCGGCATGTCCAACTTGTGGGGACCAAAGGGAACTACCTGCCACCTGATGCCTATATCCCGGTTTGGCTCAGGCGGGATCAATACGGAGTGCTGCATGAAGCTGAACTATCTTTTGACGAGGAACAGGCCACTTCAAAAGATATGGAAGCTCTGGACATCCTGAAGGACATTGCAAAGACAACCAGTCCACCAATCAGAGACTGGAGGCGAGCTTGTGTGAACGCCGGAGTAATTACAGCTAAATCAGAAAATGCTCAGGTTAAAGATATTGATCGGATTAAGAATAAACTCAAAAAATTAGGATACATTAAGCAAGGACATGGACGAGGTATATGGCTACCAGTCAAAGAGGATGATTTTCTTGACTTCAATAACTAGACAACAAAAAGACATTCCTTCTGGACATGGACACACCTATAGGTGTGTCCATTGTCCATTCAGAAGTCATGTCAAGAATGTCCAGGGATTGTCCAGAGAATGTCCAGTCAATGTCTAAACATTTGATGGCTGAAG
Source organism: Desulfovermiculus halophilus DSM 18834 (assembly GCF_000620765.1). Taxonomy (NCBI): domain Bacteria; kingdom Pseudomonadati; phylum Thermodesulfobacteriota; class Desulfovibrionia; order Desulfovibrionales; family Desulfohalobiaceae; genus Desulfovermiculus; species Desulfovermiculus halophilus. The sequence goes on along the minus strand of NZ_JIAK01000020.1, from coordinate 33,835 downwards.
GTCAGATCCAGGAAAGCCATAAAAAAGCCGTTCAGAGGGCAAACCCTTACCGGTTTCAGAGAGGAAAGTTGATATGCAAGCAACTATGACAGTAAACAACCGGCTCGAAATCCGTAATGTGGCTGAGGGCATACTGAAATCTATCAAAAGAGCCACCACGCTGGACAATCCTGTATACAAAGACGCGGTGAAGTACGACCGATATGTGGGGGACCTTAACCCTCATATAGAGCTGTGGGAAGAAATCGGGGATGGGGTCGCGGTTCCGCGCGGATGGGGAATGCAATGTCTGGATCTGCTCAAGCGGTATGGTATTCAGCCAAAGCTTATTGACCAGAAGCGGGCTTTTTCACACATAGAACTTACGTTTAAGGGAGAACTCAGGGATTACCAGCTCCGGGCTGTCCAAGATGTGACCCAAAGAGCTTTTGGAGTCCTGGAGGCAGCAACCGGATCAGGTAAGACCATCATGGCACTAGCGATCATCGCGGCCAGGAAGCAGCCATGCTTGATCTTGGTACATACAAAGGAACTGCTCCATCAATGGGCTGATCGGATCAGGTCTTTTCTGGGGATAGAGCCCGGGCTGATTGGGGATGGAAAGCTTGATGTACAACCCGTAACCGTTGGTTTGGTACATACAGTCCGGAAACATTTGGACGAACTTCCCCTGCATTTTGGGCATATCGTTGTGGATGAAGCCCACAGGACTCCCAGCACCATGTTCACAGAAACCGTCCAGGCTTTCGACTCCAAATTCATGCTTGGACTGAGCGCGACTCCATACCGGAGAGACGGTTTGACCAAACTCATATATCTGACCCTTGGGGACAGAGTCCACCAGGTCGATGCACAGGAACTGAAAACCAATGGCGCGGTTATGGCTCCAGTGGTAGTCCGTCGGGAGACAAGTTTCCAATACGCATATGCAGACGATTACACAAAAATGATTTCCGCCCTGGTTAGGGATCAGGACCGGAACAGGCAGATTGCAGCTGATGTGATCCAGCAAGCCAGATCCAAACCCGGGACAGCTTTGTTGGTATCTGATCGGGTGGCCCATTGCAATACATTCGCGGATCTGATTGAGAACAGTGGACTCAAAGTGCGAGTGCTCACCGGGCAGTGTTCCAAACAGAAAAGGGAGCAAATCGTATCTGATGTCCAGGCCGGGAAGGTAAACGTGCTGTGCTCCACTGTTCAGCTGCTGGGGGAAGGCTTTGACTGCTCCGGGCTGAGCTCTCTCTTCCTAGGAACTCCTATCAAGTTCAAGGGCCGATTGCTCCAGGTGGTAGGCAGGATACTCAGACCAGGGGATGGTAAGCGCCCAATTGTGTTTGATTACGTGGATTCACATGTGGACGTACTGAAATCGCAGGCCAAAAGCAGAGAACGAGCCTTTGCAGAACTGGCAGGTTGAGATAGCAAAAAAGTCACGCTTGTCTAAGGGACATCCCAATCCATATTTACAGAGTTGAAGAGGCTTGGGAGGCAAAAAACTTTCACATAAATTGAGCAATTAGAGTATGTTGTTTCACAATAAATGACTGGAGGTGAATCATGGCCAGCAAAAAACGATTCAATAGCTTAACAGACTGTCGCAGGTATCTTGCCAGTGTCATTAACCGGGTGGACTCTGGTGAGCTTGATCCACAGGTGGGCGGCCGTCTGGGGTATCTGGTGAACATTCTGGCCTCAACCATCAAGGACGGCCAATTGGAACAGAGGGTGGAGGAGCTTGAGGCACGTATGCAACAGTCCAAGGAGGCATAGCCATGGCCACCAGTAGTAGTATGCAGAGAAGGATTCAACGGCTGGAGGAACAGGCTCAACAAAAGTGCGGCAAGAAAGAACAAGCAGGCCTTGGTCGAGCAGCAGCCGAGCTTTGTGTGAAGATTGTCTATATGGACCAGGATCTGTCGCCTGAAGAAAGAGAGGCCAGGATACAGGAATATATGAGGCCAAAGCCAGCGCCAAGTCCTGAAAGGCGGCAAAAATATCAGGAGATGGTGGATGCAGTTGTGAATTTTGATGATGAAGCCTTTTATAAGGCAAAGGCAGAGCTGGATGCAATAGATTAACAATTAATGCTCTGTTAGTCGAGCCGCCACCTATGGCGCATAGAATCCATACTTTCTGGCAAACCTTTTGGTAATCAAAAGCAGTTCGACGGCATGAAGCAGCCAAGGATGTTTCTTGCCAGCTGACTTGCAGGCCGGCTTAGTAAAGACGGTCTCGGCCCGGGCATTGATCATCTTGTAGCCAATTTTTTCGTACATGGGCCAATGAGGGACCAAGCCCCAACATAGTCAGGCCGCTTTCCGTAATCCCTCCCTGGTCTGACCCACAGCCAAGAGCGCCATGCGTAGCAAGATTGCACCTAGGAGTAAAGGGAGGGGCTATTGGAGCTGGGAATGGTCAGCTACCTGTTTGGAGCGGCCCAGAGGCCGAACCGTCCGCACATGTTTGAATATTGACTGTCTACCTGGTGTTTTGGTGCATTGATTGTATTTTTTTCATTGTTGACTTATAATTAAAATTTTATGGCATAATCACTTGGCTTGAGCCAATTGATAAAGCCGCCGTGCAGCTTTACCGGTCGGATTCCAAACTGATATTAGGGCTGATCGCCAGTATTCTTGATCACAAACGCATCCCGTAATTTGAAAACGCTAGGAGGAACGTCATTGGGGTCTTCCGGCACTTGGGCAAGATTAAAGCGTGACTCCAGGACGTTTTTGATCAGCAAAGGGACGAATGTCTCGTTTTGCACTTGGGTCTCCTCGCCCAGTTGGGCAATGAGGTCTAGTTCTAAAACAAGACCAGCAGCAGCTTGGAACGGCGCTCTACTGAGCGCATCGCAAAACTGCTCTGCTAGCGGCTTTGGCAGGCCAGACACGATTTTCCCAAGCATCTCAGGAGGAAAGTCGAAGCTAACGCAGTGCAGCCCGGAGCCGAAGTCACAGTTAGCCGATGCCGTAATAAGCTCGTCGCTAACCCTCCCGAAAAGGTTGAGACGAGTTTCCATTAAGATTAGCTCCGTGTCTGCATCGATACCCATGCGTTTAAGTGCTGTTCCGAAATCAGGCGCGTAACGACGAAGTGAAGGCTGCGCAAGATACTTGGCTCCGAGTAGCTTTTCTATAGTCTCCCAGCGCTCCTCAAATTCCTCATACCTCAGGTGAAGCAATGGTTCCGGCTGACAAATGCTGAATATTACAAGCTCCCTCCCGTTACATAACCCAAACTCCTTACACTGGACTTCCGGATGAATTGCATAGCTGTATGACTGCTGGACGTGGTCTTCTGCCAATACATCTTCGGTCGGAGCTTTAGCGTCCAGTACCAAACATGGTTTGTCGTCCACGTAAATCATGTAATCAGGTACTGTAGTGACCGGGTGCTTGCGCGTACCCACGCGGATGAACGGATGTCTGAGTGTCTTGCTTCGCGTGACCCTCTGGCTGCCGGTTGGAGGGTAACCGAGCCTGTTCAGAATGGGAGCTATAACAAGCTCCCGAACAGCATCTTCCTTAAACTCGGGATCGTCAAAAACACTTGGATCAAAATTCATAGACAGTCCTCCAATAGGGTCCTAACGAGATAAGCTAAGGGGGCCGGGCGGTAGGAAATCTCATGCTTTAACCGGTGCCCCTAAATTCCATGAGCTGACACATTGTCAAAGCGACACAGCCCAGCTCGGTTCCTCGTCAGCGATGAATTGGAGCATCACCAGGCAGAACTGAGGCCGGCATTGCTGCTGTTGTTAAGCGGCCTTTCTACCTCAAGGGAAGCCTTGATGGTTGTCTAAGTTGACATCGAGCCGCAGCTGCAAATCGATCAGCCCACCGCCGAAAGAACGACTCAGCATTCTCATCATCGATCGTTTCTGGACCCCAAGCTACTTGGTCATCAGCCATTACGCCGGGTGCAACTGCATCATCGGCTGCTCTTGGTTCATCAATACTATAGGGCTCGAATTGCAGTCGTCTCTTGGAAAAAGGATTCTTGAAATACGATATCTCACGCCAGCGGTATTCATCATTGTCGTGCAGTTTGCAGTACCATAGCGAGGAACTCCACATGTACGATGGATGGTGTTGCTTGACACGAATCACAGCACCAGCTGCAACATCCCACCCTGATCGGGGGAACATGCCTTTATCTATTGGATTCAGTCCCATCTCTTCCACTTCAAGTGACGCACCACCCAAGACAATCTTCCCCTTGATTTTTTGCTGAGCAGATGGTGCTGCAATCATGATTTGGTCAAAAAGCTCGTTTCTAATAGACGCTAAAATGGTCAACGCTTCTGCGCAGAGAGCATTCCGATTTTGCCTTTCCGAAATTTCCTTCTTGCGTCGTGCTTCCTCCTGGCTTTCTCGTTCAGCAATTTTAGCGCCGGCACCCGCTAAATCTTCAAATCCACTCTGCGCAGAATGGGCATTGGACTGGTCACAAAGCGCAGTCAATATCGTTCTTACCCTTTGTAGCGAGGGCCGAGAATGTTGGGATTTACGAAGCATCATCGTAAGTAGTGAGCGCAGCTGGGGCTGAACGGTGTCCATTGTTGGAGGCTGCTCATTGATGTGCTGGTTGTGAAAATCTTCCTTTGCCGGGCCATTAAACGGTGGCGAGCCTTTCAGCAGGGTATAGCCAATGCACCCCAAAGCATAAATATCTGTTGCCCCACTCGCATGCTCCAGTCGCCATTGTTCTGGAGCTGCGTATTCTGGGCTCAAACAACCCTTCAACGTTCTCTGTGACGTTGACTCCTCTACAAATCTAGCAATTCCGAAATCCGCTATCTTCCACCTATCCCCATGAAAAAGGATATTTCCGGGCTTAAGATCTCTGTGAACCAAGTGTGACACTTCCAACAACCCTTCTGTGATCTGTAAAAGGATTGCTGCTGCCCCTTTTTCCCCGATGCTACCTCGCTCCTTTATTAGATCGTCAAGGCTCTTACTAGCACATGGCATGACAACATAATATCTTTCGCTATCACTGTCTTGCCCAGAGTCCAGAATAGGCATTACGTGCTGGTGCGTTTGTCCAGCCAGTTCATTCGCGATAGATAGTTCTCGGTGTGCGGCATTTGCGACTGATAACTTAAGGCGTTTCACAGCAACAGAACTACCTTCCTTATCCACGCCCCGAAACACAGCTCCAAAGCCCCCTTCAGGACCAAGCAGATCAGATGGATCAAATCTCCATACTCCCATATTCAAGTGAATTAGCTCCATTGCATCCTCAACTAGTAGTGATAGTTGTGATTTCTCGAACTGCATAACAAAAAATTATAAAGTTGCTATATATCTCTCCAACAGCCATAATATACATGATTTAAGTTTAGCCACAAACAATACTAAATGCCATTGTCTTCTGGAGCGTATATTGCAAAAGATTCCTTGGATTGTACAATCTCAACATTTTCCCCTCACTCCACCCCCAGCCCCTTAAACACAGCATCCACAGGATCGGAGTAAAAGCTGGTCTGGAACTTGGCGAACAGTTCGCCAGGTATTGTGGGGATGTCGCCAACACTGCTCATGGGCAGCAGAACGCGTTTGGCTCCGGCGTCAAAGGCCACTTGCAGGCTGGCGGCCAGGTTGTCGGCTTGGATCACGTTGCCGCCCAGGCTCATGTCCCCAAGGACCACCAGGCTTCCCTGCACCGGACGGCCCATAAGCCCTGAGCACAGAGCCAGGAAGCAGGGAAGGGTCATGGCATTGTTGGGTCCGGTATTGTGCATCTCCACAATATGCAGGTGGTAGTCATGGTCTCCTGGCTTGAGAGATGCGCTGATCCGGTTGGACTGGGCCTTGAAGTAGTCAAAGGCCACTTTGATCGGCTCTTTGGCTTTGGCGCTGGAGCCCACCCCGGAGATGGATAGCTTGCCGTTGCCTGCGGTCACTTGCAGCTCAATTCTATACAGACCGAGCTGGCCGCTACTTCCGGTGCCTACTGTGTGCAGGGTGCCGGGGTTGAGCGGTCCCTCTGGTATCAGTGAGCTCCCTCCCTGCTCCGGGACGCCGACGAATTTTTCTTCCCTGGTTTCCTGGTCGATATAGCTGAAGTGGACGTCATAGAACTCCATGCCCCCCAGCCGTTTGAGCTGCTCTTTGACCCTCCTGCGGCACTCCAGGGCGTAGTGCAGGCATTTTTCCACTGCCTCCTGGTCATAGTCTCCATGGGGATAGAGGAGTTTGAGCAGGCCGGAGACGGTCTTGCGTACGGCAATGGTGTCTCGCTGGTTCAAGTTGTTGCCCAGCAGAAAGTAGGTGTCGATGGCGTCGGCAAAAGTGGTCTTGCGCATCTCCCGGAAATATTCCGCCAGGTAGTCCACGATCAGCCCATAGAGGTTGGTGAAAAATTCCGGGCGCATCTTGGGAATCTCCCAGCCCGGGATGTAGCAGTGCATGCGGTCGAAAAATGCGGTATCGATCATATGTTCCGGAAATGGGGCAAAGAGATGGCTGGTCTTGAGCAGGGTGTCCACGCTCTGGTTGATATTGCCCACAAAGACCATGGCCGCATTGGCGCTGATGGCGTCCCGGCCCCGGGAAAAGGAGCCGGAGGCCATGTAGTCCTTCATGATCTGCACCCCGTCCTTTTCCTTGAACTTGATCCCGGCCACCTCGTCAAAGGCCACAACATCCCATACCCCGACTAGGCCCACCTTGTGCGAACTCATGTTGTAGAACAGGTTGGCTACTGTGGTCTGTCCGCCGGATACCAGGATGCTGTTGGGGCTGATCTCCTTATACACATGGCTCTTGCCGGTTCCCCGCGGTCCAAGCTCACAGACATTGAAGTTGTTCTCCACCAGTGGGATCAGCCGGGTCAGGAGGTGCCACTGAGCCCGTTCCTCCAGTGCCGTAGGCTCCAGACCTGTTGAGCGCAAAAGGACATGCATCCACTGCTCTTCGGTAAAAGCCCGGCGTCCATCATACAGGGCCTGCATATCCATATTCGGCATCTGGATGGGTTTGAGCTCGTGGATGGAAAACGGGGAGCCTTTCTGGCCTTCCTCATGAAAATAGTTGATTCCAATAATGCACCAGATTCCGCCCACCAGGAGCTTGTCAAACTCCTTGACCGTTGTGCTGGAGATCTCCACCCCCTTCACGCCCAGGTTGGAGAGAAAGGCCTCGTAGCAATCCCGTTTTTCATTCAAGGTCACAGTGACCTTGTCGATGATCTTGAAAGTCCCCCGCTCCCTGATGGTGGATTTGACCTTTTCTGCCTCATCCGGCCGGACATAGTTCTGAGCCAGGATGTTTTTGACGCTCTGGATTCCTTCCTGGATGATGTCTTCATCGTCTGAGGCACAGTACATGCCAAGCAAGTATTCCAGGACATAGACCGGAACATTGGCTCCTTCCTTGAGCAGCTTGGTCAGATCCTTACGCACCACCTTGCCCTGAAAATGCTCATTGAGCAGGGCATCAAGGCTGAGGGTTTCGTTTTCCATGATGGTTACTTCCGTTTGATTACTTTACCACAGAGGACACAGAGAGCACAGAGTATTTACAGTTTGAACCGTTGAATACCGTTGGTAACTCGTTTGACATAAAAATTGATGAGGAGTCCGGTATCAATCCCTGACAGTCTCATGTAAGTCAACAGCTGAGCTTTGTGGACATCTTTTATTTCTTCCACACATTTCAGTTCAAGCATCAAACGATTCTCAACCAACATATCAACCCTGTATCCGCAATCCAGCTGAACCTTTTTATAGTTTACTGGCAGAGGATGCTCCACTTTAAATGATATCCCGTTCAAGTGGAATTCATGAGCAAGACATTGCTGATAGGTTGATTCCAAGAGCCCTGGACCAAGCTCGCGATGAACCTCAATCACACAACCTATTATTTTTTCAGTAAAAGAATCCCTCTGCATATTTTTCTCTGTGGTCCTCTGTGCTCTCTGTGGTTGTAATCTTTTCTTTTTTACTGGAGGACTGGATCGCCAAATTCCTTAGCAGTATCAATCCAGAGCTGGATAGCCTCTTTGGCGTTGGCCAAAGCAGATTCATAAGAATCTCCATGGGCTATGCATCCTGGCAATTCAGGCACTTCCGCCAGGTATACCTGATCTTCTTCACTCCAATAAATTATTGTCTCATATCTCACCATGTTTCCATATCCTTCCGTAATTCAATAGTAGAAAGGCTGTCCTCGCTTTGGACAGCATCTCTGCCTTTTCTCACCTTGTCCATGACATAAAGCTGGTACATGATGTCATCAATATTTGCGCTGTCTGGCATATTGGATATGGCCTCAAGGGCTTCTTGTTTCAAAGTTTCCATATTTTCTCCTTCGTGAACAAAATTAAGGACCAAAGACAGAAGGAAAACAAGAAATTATAGGTCAATCCTTATCTTCAGCCCTTCCCCCTTCAGTCTTCAGTCTATCTCCCTTCAGTCTACCTCTTCAAAAGTCATCCATAAAGGCCAAATCAATGTTCACCGGAATCCGCTCGTGTTCTATCTGAGTGTCCGGGTCTCTAAGGACCAGGGCGTATTCCTTGGTATTGTCGTAGCCGCCTTTTTTGAGCATGAGCTTGACCGGCCGCTTGCGTTCCTCCATGGAGTCAGAGCCACTGTCAAAGGTCACTGTCTGCTCGTTGCTGATCAACGTATCCCCATCCCGGATGGAAACCACCAGGGTCCGGGGCAGCATGCGCTCTGACGTCTTTTCGGTCTGAATGAACTCAAACTTGCAGATGGTGTTCACCACCTTGCGGTTGGAGCCCAATAGGGACACCCCGACCTTCCGCACTGCTTCCTTCTCAGCCGCCTTGGTATCCAGCTCCTTGACCCGGAGCACAGGCACAACCACTTCCTGAGGCATGGCCCCGCCATGGATGAACTTGGCCCCGCCGGAGAAATGAAAGCGGTTCACCCCCTTGGGTATCCAGAACTCCATCTCATCCTGGGTTCCGGCGGTGGTGGATGTATACCCGTGCCAGACATTATCTGATTCTCCCAGGTTGTGGCCCAAAATATAGCGCTTTTTGGCCTTGACCACACCCCCAGGCTTGTACCCTATCTCACTCTTTTCCAGAGCTCCCGGGGGCGTGTCCTGATATAAAAAGCCGTGATCGGCAGTAACCAGCACGTTGGACCCGTTGAGGCTGTTGACGATAAAGCGGACCAGGGAGGAGAGGTCGATAATGGTTTTGTGGGCCGCAGAAAAGGTCTTGGTTTCCGTGGAGGCCGAATCACCGGTAGCGTCGATCTGGTTGTGAAAGATGTAGATGATCTGCCAGGGCCGGACCAGTTCCCGCCCCTGGTCCTTATTCATGGCCAGCAGATCCTCGGCTCTGACTGCAATGCCCTCATATTGGGAGAGGATCTCCTGGCGTTGCTCCAGGGAGGCACAGGGCTTGCCGTCCACCAGGATCTGATCCGTTCCCTGTTTATAGCCATATCTGGACCTGGGCATCAGGGCGGCCATTCCCAAGGCAGTGTAGCTGGGCAAAACCCCGAGCTGGGATGTGAGCTTGGCCTTGAACCTGGACTTGGAGTTAATGTCTCTGGCCAGCTCCTCGGCAATCTCATAACGCAGCGCATCGCTTATGATCACAAAGACCTTGCTCCTGGAGGAGGTGAGCAAGGGTTTGACCTGATTGGAAAAAAAGTACTGCTGCTTGGGGACATCGCGCAAGGTCCAGTCAGCCACAAGGCCGGACTCTCCGTCCAGAAAACCGCCCCAGCACAGGCTGATCTGGTCCAGGTACCAGTTGGAGTAGCAGGACTCGACCACCTTGTGCACCTCTTTGAGCACATCCCAGCCGGCCAGTTCCACAATATCCGCCGCTTCGTGGAAATGACGGTAGAGCTGATCAAAACGGTACAGCTCCCGGACATAGGCCTGATACATCTGATCCGCAGTGGCATAGCTTAAGCCCTGGCCGTATTCGCGGCACAGCTCCAGGAGGTCGAGCACAGCGTCCAGCCCGTCGTAGATGGTGGCGTAGATATTGGATGTATGCTCATACCCGTCCAGATGGATAGTGGCCCAATGTCCGTCCCGCCTGCTGAGGATGGCGGATTTGAGCTCGTCAAAGCGCTCTGCCTCTTCCTGGATGATCTGAGAACGAAGAGACCGGATGATCTGGCGCTCCACAGCCTCAAAGGTCATTACTTCCAACAGGGAGTGGGCGTCATAGGCCGCCAGCTGGTCCTGGAGTCCCAGCTCATCTGCCACCTGCCCGGAGATCTGGGTATACTGCTTGTAATGCCCCAGGTGTTTTCGCCATTGGTCAACAAACACAGAGACATTGGTGCTCACCTGCTGGTCCTGGAGCCGGAAGTGCTGCAAAGACCTGGGCAGGTCGCCGCGCAGGGTATTGGCCATATCCGCGATCAAGAGGCGGATGAGCAAGTCGGAGAGATTGGGGGTCTGGGCATCATAGCCAAAGGTCCTGGACATTTCCTCCCAGAAGAAGGGGGTCAGGCCGAATTTCTCTATATCCGTCCAGGACTTGGGCGGGCTCTTGAAGTCACATCCATCCTCTGTGCACATCTCCCCAAAGAGCTTCATCAGAATATCGAATATACTGGCCTGGTCCGCCCGGGTGAGAACAGCCAGCATCTTGGTGTCCATATCCTTTTCCCGGTCGTCCGCGGTGGTCAGCTTCTTCAGCCGCAGTGTCCGGTCCTGGTTCTTGAAGAATTTTATCCGCTGCCTGAGATGCTCGCGCATGGCCTGATGGCTCAGGCCCAATTCACTAAGCAGCATGGAGGGCTGATCAGCATGGAAGCTGCGGCTGTAGAGACGGATATCCAAGAGCCAGTCCTGGTCCGGGCTGGGCTCAGGGGCCGGAGAGTAGAGCAGATATTTGCCGTCCTGGTCCTCAAGCTCCAGACGAACCTTAAGTTCAAGTTTGCTCTCCTGATCCAGGTGGATGAGACGCACTCCATCCAGACTGAGCTCGGGCGCCAGATCCACAAACTCCTGGTCCGGGTCGTGCCAGAAGACGATGCGGTGGCCTTGGGTATGGAAGAGGTGATTGAGGCTGTCGGTGATTTGGGCGGTGTTCATGGTGTATGAAGAAGGCTGAAGGTTTGAAGATTAGGCTGAAGGCTGAAGGAAAAGACATTCACCACAGAGGACACAGAGAGCACAGAGGGAAGAGGAGGGAAAAATCTCATATCCTGTGTCCTCAGTGCTCGCTGTAGTGGGCGATCTTCTTTTTTGCATATGGTCTTTCATTCAGACAACAGTCTTCTGCCCTTGTCCGTCAGGCGGTATTTCTGCAATCGGCTGTTGGGCTTTTCCGGGATAGTCATCTCAATCAGACCCAGATCAAGCATTCGCTTGACTTGTTTGTGCAGTTCCCCTGATACGCTTTTATGACCTAACTGTGTTGCCAGCCCATGTTTCCCTGATTCCTCCTTCTGTAACAGAAATAGAATCTTTGTCGCTAAACGTGACCCTAACTGCGACTCTAGCCGTGACTCTAGCTCCGACTCTAGCCGCTCATTATCTGTAGTAGTCTTTTGAGAAGATGAACTTGGAATTTGGACCTGCTCTGCCAGATGCACAACTACCCGGACCCGGGTGCCGATCTCCATAATCTCCAGTTCCGGCAGGCCCAATTCCCGGGCTTCTCGGAAGATACGGGGCATGCCGCTGCCCCATTGCTCAATCAGGTTCAGTTCCCGGAAGATCCGGGCAATAACGTGATTGCGGATTTTGGAGATCCCCTGCTTCATGTCCTCCACAGTCATACCCGGCAGGAGCATGCCCGGGTTCTCCACCTCAATCCGGTCGTCAAAAAAGGCGACCCGGATAGGTGCGCCGCGCTGGGAGTAATCGGCATGCACCAAGGCGTTGATGACCACCTCCCGCAATATGCCCAGCGGGATGCTCCAGACATCCTTGCGCCGTATCTCGGAAAAGTCCGCACCGCGCATGGCGTGCTTTTTTAGAAACAACATGATGCTGTCTACAGCCTGGGGCAGGTGGTCATGCAGTTCAGCATGATCAAATATATCCGCCTTGTCCCAGCCTACAAACCTACCGCATTGGACCCAGGCATCGGAAAAGTGGCGTTCCCGTTCCTTGCCGAAAAGGAGAATCGCTCCCTTGGTCGGCACCACCTTGCCCTGATCCTGGGTGACAAGTTTCAGAGTATGCAGCTCGTTCTCACCCAGAGACCGTTCCTGGCCGAACATCTCCCTGGCTGCTTTCAGGTCCAGGTCGTCAATGGACAAACCGGGCATGGACAGCTCGTCAAAGGAAATACCCTCAGCAGTCCGGCGGAGCTCGGCTATGAGTTCCCGGTCGGCCTGTCGGTTCGTGGAGCCCAGGCGAATATAAACACCGGCTTCCGGACCCTCAGCCTTGATATAATGAGGCCGCAAACCGCTGAGGAAGACCTCCACTGTGAGCAGGGTCTTGTCCTCCACAGTAATGAATTCAATGTTGGGCACCAAACGCGGGGCAATGGCATCGGCAACCAGACTGCACAGCCTTTCCTCTTCATCCAGGGGCTGATCAATCCCAACTATGTTTTTCTGGTCATCCACCCCAAACACAAGCCTTCCGCCAGCGGTATTGGCAAAAGCCACAAGAGTCTTGAGGAAGTTCCGTGGAGAGGAGAGATCCCTCTTGAACTCCAGGGTTTTGCTTTCAGGGGATTGGAGGACATGCTCAATGGTTGAAAACATTCTTATACAATCCGTTTCTTTAAGTTTCTTAAGGCCAAAACTTAGGTCCAAGCATATTGTTTTCAACGCAGGCTTTTTTGAAGTCTTCTAAGAATGATTTCATTGTACTTATGATAAATCTAGCATATTTTCCAGACCTCAATTTAACCAAATTATGATCCATTGTGATTTCATAATTATACAAATTCTTAATTATCTTTTCTGTTTTTGCTTGCTGATTCTCCTTGAGAAGGGATATATCTGAGTTAGCATGAACAAATAAGTTGCGAATAGTATAAGCGTTTTGTATATATTTCCAATATGATGAATACTGTGGGCATATCATAAAATTTCTACAAAGAAACTGTGAATATTTCTTTAGTTTGTTATGATCTTTAATTTTTTCACTAGATAATTCTATTTTTAAGTTTTCATATTTTTCTAGGTGCTTACAAAGATCAACAAAATTTGACTCAAAAAATGAACATGAAAGAATCAAAAGTGATTGATACATAAAAGATGGATGATATTTAAAGTGGTCGTCAATCTCCTCGCGTTTGTAATCATAATATGCATCAGCATCATATTCATCTAGTTGGTTTTCTTTGGCATAGGTTTCCATTCTCTTGTCAAAGTCAACCATTTTGTTCTTAATAAATTCTTCAGAATATAGTGCATATCTATCAAGACTATCGAGCTCATCTATGAAAAAATAGATTAGTCCAGGGAAAATGCTATGCATGTGAAAGCTTTTCCTTGGAGATTCTCGTTTGGCTAGGTTAATCTGGTTTTGTTGCTTATGATCCATATCAAGTTATCCTATTCTTGTTCAGCCTACTCCCCAGCCTTTTTCCCAGTCACCGCCTTTATCTCAGCCAGCAGATCCCCGAACTTGCCGTAGTTGACCTTCACCCCGTCATCCAAGTCCAGGCTGATGCGCTGGTCTGCGTAGTGGCGCAGGAGCTCGTCGAAGTGGCGGAGCTCTTCCTGCTTCTTGCGCATGCTGTCCAGCTCTTTCTGCATATTGTTCCGCACACTGGCCGAACTGGCATTGTCTCGTTCCTGCTCCAGGTATTCGACCCTGGCCTTGTATTTGCCTTGCAGCGGAGTGACGTACATGGCCCGCATGCGGGATAGTGTGGATTCGTTGTAGCGGTGCAGGTAGACTAGGCACTGGAAGGCCTTGTGCTTGCCGCTGGAGAACAGCCAGTAGATGGGGCGCTTCTTGTATACTTTCAGGTGGTGGTCCTTGAAGAACTTGTCGCTGATGAATCGGCGGAGGGTCTCTAAGGGGTCTTCGCTCTTCTTGGGGCCAAGGCTGTCGGCCACAAACTTCAGGTTTTCGTCCAAAGTCTCCGGCGGCCAGGCAACCTTGATGAACTCCACAAATCGGTTGGTGGCATCGTCTGCAAACCAGTCCTCGTCCATGACCGGGATGATCCCGTCCTCGTCAGCCGGGAATGTCTGATACCGGCTGGGGTCAAAGCCCTCGTTGCCGCTGTGGGCATATAGCAGACCCGGTTCATCTAAAGAGTAGCGGCCCATCATGCAGCCGATGGCGTAAGAGATAAGCTCCTTCATGGTGTCGGCCCGGAGCAGGGCTTCCAGCTCTTCTTCAGACTTATTGCTCCCGTAGCGGTAGTAGGGATTGCAGGTCAGTGTGATCTCTTCCAGGGGGACGTCAGGGGTGAGTTCGTCTTGGAGACCGTAGGCTTCAATGAAGATACGGTTGTTTTCTTCTTCCAAGCGCTTCATTTCTTGGGTTGTTTGGTGCCAGTGGGAGCGGAGTTTAGTATAAGTAGCAGGCATAGTTTGTGTTTTATGTTCCAAATTGAGATGAGAATGAATAGTAAAATCCCAGGAAATTTCGTGATAATCCCAATCCTTTTTAGATCTATCAATATTTAACAAAGTATTATTCAGAAGTTTATCTGAATATAATTTATCATTTATTGTCAATAAAGGAATATCCAAAACAACGCCTGTTGTAATGTTTAATGTTTCTCCTCTAAAAGTAAGAATCTTTCTATTTACTTTAGAATTCAATTGTGACAATATATTAAGGACATTATCACCAAACAATGTAGGGGCAGCATCATTAAAGCCTAAGCCGCTAGGCCTCCAACGGAAGCTTGGTATCCCAGAGCCTACCTTTCCCCATGTTACGCCTTCTAAAAATAAATAGTCGGTATTCTGTGGCCGTGATCTTAACGAACCATCATTATTTTTATAATTTTTTATGCGAAAACCATCATTTTCCCAATCCATAATATAAGAAAAACCCTTATACCACTTTTTGAAGTCACCAGCTTTGTCAGTTAGTACCCATCTTTTTTCTTTTGCTATATTTTGCATGGAAACTTCCCAAAACATCCTGATAAATAAATCATCATTTCTGGTTCCAACTCCTTCTTTTGCAGTATAATAATCTTTTAGTAAAGGATTTCTATATAAATTAATCAAGTTTTTACTAACCCAATAAACAATTGGACTCCCAGGAATTTTCTTAAAATCAGCCCCTGAAGCAGTATAGTTCCATCCACAATCAGGATGTTGTATTGCCTCTAATGTTTTTGGTGCCTGATTATTTGCTCCTCGGAAATCCGAAAGACGGATATAGCTCCCCTTGAAGTTGGGCAGGTAACTGTTTTCTATGGTGTATGTGCAGATAGGGACCGTAGCACCTTCAAATCCTGAGTATTCCAGCTGAATAAGAGAAGTGATCGTCTTTTCGTTAAGCAGAAAACTCCGCAACGTTTCATAGGAAGAAATGAACATCCACACATAGGGAGACATAAATCCAAGCTGGGCGTGCTTTTTGGACATTTCCAGGTTGCTGACAATAAATGCTGAAAAGAGATCAGACTTATAATCTGCATAGTTGTCTTTGAGGAATGATTTGAGCTCGGCATTCAAACCCTTACTCCCCATATACGGCGGATTGGCCACAACAAAGTCATACTCTGTAGCCAACAATCTGGCCTGGCGGACCAACGGCAGGAGCTTTCTGGCCATGCTTTTGGAGTATTCATCCCTGCTCAAGGCGTTTCTTATCAGCTTCTCCAGCCTGGCCATGGCGTCTTTGACTTTGTCCGGCACTGTGAGCAGGGAACCGAAGGTCTTGGCGTCCTGAAAGAGGTGCAAGAGGGATTTCAGCTCGTCCTGACTCACCTCAGGCTTGTCCTTGCCCTTGAGATAGGCCTGCTCCTGTGTGGGCTGGACCAGATACTGCTGCTGCATCTTGGGCTTGCCCACCTCCACGGTGCGTTCCTTGAGCAGGGTGGAGACCATTTCCTTTTCATCCAGGCCCTTGCTCTCCTGGATGGCCATGATGTTTAAGGTTACGGGTCGTTCCGGGTTGAGAATGTGCCGGTCGTCGGCCCTGGCCTTCATGAGAACGGTGAAGCGGGCCAGCTGGGCGGCCCGGTCGTCGATGTCCAGACCAAAGAGGTTGAGTTCCAGAATGTGCCTGGGGATGTCCCGGGTGCGGTAGCCGCGCTCCAGATAAATCTCTTTGAACAGATCGTAGGCCTCGGCCAGGATATGACCCGATCCACAGGCCGGGTCCATGAAGGTCAGATCCTCTGGATGTAGCTCCCTGGGGGTGATGGCTTCCAGCTGAGCCTGGACCTCCGGCTCCTGCTCCGCCGGCTGGATGTAGAACTCCATTGTGTCCCGGATGGATGAGTCCGGGTAGGTCATCAGCCACTTGCGGCCCAGGGTGTTCTGGACCATGTATTTCACAATCCAGTTGGGGGTAAACAGCTGGGTGGCGGCCGGGATGTCCTCGCTTTTGACTGTCTTGCCGATGACCTGGTTCTTTTTTTCCGAGATGTAGAACTGATACAGCCAGCCCACAATCTCGATATGCTCCCAGTCCTCCTCCGGGATTTCGGTGACCATCTTGCGGATAGGGGAGTTGGTTTGCAGCAGATTCTCCGGCAGGAGCAGCTCGGATGCATCGCTGACCCGCTCAAACAGAAAAGGCATGACCCGGTGCAGGGTGTTGCACTGGGTAATCAGGAGCAGACGGTACAGCTCAGCGTCCTTGTCTCCGGCCAAGCGCATCTCAGCCACTTTGTCCTGGTCTAGCCCGGGCAGCTCAACGCTGGTGGCCTTCTCCAGGATCTCGGGGATGTCCGATCCGCTGGGGTTGCTCAGCACCCGGTAGCCATGTCCCAGATAGTCGTGCAGCTCCATGTATCTCAGGGCCATGAACCGGTTGAACCAAGTGTAGGCCACCTCCTCCATGACCTGGGCAAAGCCTTTGAGCTCTATCCTGGCTTCCAGGTCCTTTCGCTGCTTGGCTACCTGGACAGGAAACGGCCTGCCGGCAATCAGGGCCACCTCACCCTGGAGTTGGACAGGTTCGATCTTGGATTCAGACAGCCCCAGGACCTTGGCCCGATCGGTGATTGCCTGGATGAACTCTTGCCTGGCTTGGGGGGCGTAGGCTTTGAGCTTGTTGGTATGCATGAAAAATCCTTTGTTAGGCTGTGAGGCTGAAGGGGGGAAGAGGAACTGAAGAGTAAATAGACCCAGTTTTCTTCTTCCTTAAGCCATTCCCACCTTCAGCCTTCAGTCTTTTTCCCTTTACTCTATCCGTATCCGGACATCATGCCCCAGCTCTTCCAGGAGCTTTTGCTTCAGGTTTTGAACAAAGTTTTCCACATCCTGTTCGTTTTCCAAATAGGCCTTGGTGGACAGGGAGGAGGTCTTGATCGTCTTGGTCTTTTTAGCCGGCTTGGGGTTGCTTTTCTCTTCTTGATCTGGAGGCTGTTTTGTCTCTTCAATCCGGTCAAAGGCATCGTAAATTGCCCGTTCAAACTCCTCCAGGAGATAGGAGATGTTGGGGATGCTGGTTTCGTTTTTTACCCGGTTGCGGATGTCCTCAAGCGGCTTTGTGACCTGCTCGGCAAACTCTTGGCCGGCCTGGATCTGTTGCAGTTCCTGATCCACGGCATTCTTCCGGGCGGCCATGAAGCCCAGAGCCTCCTCCCGCTTCTGATCCACCATCTGCTCATTGATCTCCGAGAGCTTGGAGACCAGGGGGTTCACATCCTTGAGCATGCCATACGGGGCCTCGGCTTCGGCTATGCGGTGCAGGTGGTTTAAGGCTGAGGCGGCATCACCATCTTTGGTCAAAGCGGCCTCGTTTTTGGAGAACTCGGCCAGGGATTTTTTGAGCTTGTCCCAGGTAGGGCGCTGATTGGTGTAAAAGTCGTGCAGGGTGTGCAGATCCTCGCAGGTGTCCAGGAGGTCGTCTCTTTTGGAATGAAACGTCTTGATGAACTCATAGGTGTCTTTGACCGCCAATATGGCTTGAATAACTGCCAAGCCGTCTTCAATCTCTTTTTGGCCTGGATACTCCCCGGTCTGGGCCAGCTGCTGGTATTGCTGAAGACTTTTTTGCCACCCTGTGAGCTGGGTCCGTATAGCTTTATCCAAATCATCGAAACCCTCCGGTCCGATTTTGCCGAACAGCTCCTGGCAGAGCTTCTGGGCCTTTTCCACGTCCTGGGCAGAGGGGACCTTGCGCTGGAGGATCTTCACTGTCCTCCACTTGGCGGTCTTGAGCATGGGCTCCAAGGCTTCCCTGGCGGAGAGGCTGGTGCCGTTCATCAGGAGATTTAACTCCCCGGCCATGTAGATCTTGGCCACCAGGAGGACCACTTCCCATTCCGGCCAGCCGTAAGGGCGTTTGGCAAAGTGCTCGATCAGGTCGCTTAAGAGTACCTGATGGTTCTTGTGCACCATGAGCCGGATATACTCCTTGACCTCCTGCCTGGCCTCCTTATTTACCTCAGTGAGCCCCTTTTGCAGCTCCAGTTGGCCCAGGTCTGTGGCCATGAGCACGGCCCGGATTTCTTTGTCCGGGGCTTCGTGCAGTTTGCTTAAGTAGTGGAACTTATTGTACAGATTGACAATCACATACTCGATACCTTCCTCCACCACAGCCCGGGGAGTGGAGCCCTTGATATCCAGGGTTTGTCCCAGGGCGGAGAAGTGGGCATCCACAAGCAGTTTCTCCAGGAGGTTTCTCAGCCTGCTGCGGCGCTCCCGGTTTTCCTCCTGCCTGTCCCGGAGTATGCGGCTAAAAGAGGTGGACTGGGAGGCATCGCTCTTTTGCCGGATATACTTGTCGGTTTGCAGGCAGATGCGGACCTCCCGCTCCAGCTCGTCGTTCTCCGGGAGCTGGATGAGCACCCGGCCGTAGTTCTCCGAGGTGTGCATGACCCTCTTGAGCTCATTAAAGGCATCGTAATCGTCAGCCAGGGGGGTGATGACTTCCACAGCGATTTCCTGATCCAGCCTGGAGCTGTAAGGGTGGCCGTCCAGCAGGCGACTGAAAGGATAGTCCCGCTTGTAGGGCTTATACCGGTATTGCTTGTGGTCCTTGAGGATGTCGGAATACACGATTTCGGCCAGGAGCTTGACCTCTTCCGCGCTGGTGATCTCCACGCCCTTGATCTCCCGGCTGACGTCCCGCTCTTCATTGGTCAGAAAGAAGTACAGGTCCCCGTTGCGGCTGATCAGGGTCTGCTTCTCCAGACGTTCCAGCCCGGCCTCGATCTCCCGTTTCAGGGCCAGGCGGTCGGCATCCACCTCATCGATGAACAGGGTGACCAAGTTGTCCACATTGGGTTTGATGATGTCCACATAGCGGATAAGAAACAGGGTTTGCAGCAGGTGGTCATCAAAGGGGTGCTTAAGCGCCGGGTTTTCATTGGCCTGGTCAATGGTCCGTTTGACAGCTGTATCCAGAAAGCTCTCAATAGCAGGATAAAAGGCATACAAAGGGACGAGTGCTCCGATCTCCCGGTCCGAGATATTCTTGGCCGCGGACTGGAAGGCATCCAGCATGGAGCGCTCCCCCCGGCTTAAATGCAGGCCGGTGGCCCCGGCGGTGCGGATGGCTTCAAAAACTTTTTGCACCAGCTGGAAATGGAAGGGGGCAAAAGGATAGTTATTGATGAAGTCCTGCCGGTCCTGAAAAGATTTCAGGCTGGCGCTGTCGTTGGAAAAGGTGAGTTGGTTGATGAGGATGTCCCCTTTGGAGGCGAACAGGTTGGCCAGCTCGGTTTTGGCCTCCGGGGTCTTGTCCAGCAATCTGGCCTGGATCACTTCGTCTGTATTGGAACTGGATAAGGAGAGCCGGGTGGTGAACCGGCCCTGGATCTTGGAGAAGTCGTTGGCCCGGGAGGATTTGAGATCGCCCAGGATGGAGTCGATGTCCTCCTGAGAGGTGACCACCACCCAGGCCCTGCCCTTGCAGATCCGGCCTAGGTCCTCGGTAATGGTTTGCAGATTGAGCATGAGGTGCTCATCGTCTCCAATGAACTGACCCACCTCGTCCACCAGGAAGATGAGCCGGTGATCCTTGCCCCTGGCATCCAGGTATTCGTTGACCCGTTTGGCAAAGTTCTCAATGGTCAGGCTCATGCTCTGCTCGGCTTTCTCAAACCATTCTGCGGCTGACTCCTGGCTCTGGCCCAGGGCCTGGGACAGGGCATAAACCAAATCATCCTTGTGAAAGAGGTAGGCGTCCCGCTGGCTGAGCCAGTCCTCGCCGCTCACTTCCTTAAATGCTGTGCAGAACTCCTGGAACCTGCCTTTTTTGCTCAGCTGCCGCTCCATCTCGGCAATGTGCGGTGCGTCCCCGGAAAAACCCTGCATCTCGTTAAACACCCGCCAGAAGACGGACAAAATGGCCCCCCGGCCTTCGCGAGAGTCGGCCCGGCTGTCGATATTAAACAGGATGACGTCTGTATTGGTGGAAGTGGCCTTCTTGATGTCCGCCAGGAGCATGGGGTCCTGGATCTTGTGCTCAAAAAAACGCACAGCTTCCTTTTCATCCCCGGTATCCGGGTTTTGGGCCACCAGGTTGCCGAGCAGATAGGACAGGATCTTGATGAAATGCGACTTGCCGGACCCAAAGAACCCTGAGACCCAGATACCGATCCGGCCTATGATGTTCGGGTCATGGGCGTTCTGGATGGCATAGAGAAAGGCGGCAAAGAACTTGCGGAAATGCTGGTCCAGCTCCTTGGTGATCACGTATTCGTCCAGCTCCTGCCAGACCACGGCCTCGTCCTTCTGATCCGCCTTGACCACGCCGTTGATGGGCCGGAAGAGGTTTTTGGAAAAGATGTCTCGTATCTGCATATGGATGCTCCGATTTTATGCCACCAGCCGGAATGCCCGGTAGTAGTTGCTTTGCTTGAGCCGGCCGAAGAGCCGCAGACCCTGCCCGTCGAACTTGCCGGGATAGAAGATCACTAGAGGCGTATTTTGGATCAATGGGTGCAGACTGTTGAGCAGGGAATGACTGCGGATAAGAGGCCAGGCAGAGCCAATGCCGGATAAGAGGATGAGATCCTGGTCCTCCGGATTGGCTTTGTGGACAAAATATTCGGCCATCTTTTTGGCCTCCAGAGGTCCGCTCAATGCCTTGAGCAAGGCCTCGTCTCCTTTGCTTTTTTGCCGCTGGAAGGATTTGTCCAGGAGCTTTCGGTCCTTGAGGTAGTCGATGATCAGCTGAAACAGATTGATGTGGACAAATCGCAGGTCGGGTTTCCTTTTGGGCAACTGATCCTCAATGGTCTGAAGATAGGCCCGCATGTGCAGCTCATGCTCAGGTTCATAGTCAAAGATATAGAACCCGATCTCATTGCCCAGCCCGACGTTGGCCAAGAGCTCCCTGGACAGCAGGCGGTCGATGACCTGGTTGAGCCGGTCCTCAAATCTGGTGGTCATTGGAAAATCTCCAGACAACGTAGGACATAGGTTTCCTGATGTTTCTCCAGAAGTGAACGGATTTCCGGAAGCAGGGTAAAGGGGAGCAGGTGCTTGCTGCGCGTGGAGTCGATAATCTTGGCCTCAGCCAAGATCCTGAACACCACCTGCCGCACCTTGGCCCGGGTGGTTTCCGACCAGGAGTCCAGGGTGGAGTCGATGGTCCGGCCCTGTTCAACAAAAGTCTCCCAGTCCCGGTAGGAAATGTCATTTTGAAATGTACGGATTTTGGTGGTGACCACCTGGTGGATGAAGTCACCAACCAAGCGGTTGTGCTTGATGGCGGCACAGAGCAGGGCCTGGGTGGCCTGCTCTTTTGAGCCGTCCCGAATGATGGGCCAAAAGCTTGGATCTATTGCGCTCATGCGGGCCACAATCAGTCTGGCCTGTCTTTGAGCAGTCACCGGGCTTCGTTTCTGAAGGAGATTGTCTTCCAGGACTTTGTGCTTGAGCGGCTGGCCGGAAAACCCCTTGATCATGAGATCGGCCACTTTCCTGCTCTCCGGGACCAGAAGCGAGCCCGCGACAATATCACCTCTATATCGCGATGTGGACAAGCCGTCTCCGGTTGAGTGTAGATTGAGGGAAAATGGGAGATTGGATACGGCGATTGGGAAACAATCGTCGAATATACAAATTATTACTCACCCTTGGGTAGGCTTACCTGAGGGGGAGAAGAAAAGTCAATGAGGTGACAGAAAAGAGCTCAATGCCTTTCTGAGCCTAACATGTACTTTTTTATAACTGTCGCCACAACTGTCGCCAAAAAGTAAGCAACACAAAAAAAGGGTTACAGCCTGAGCTGTAACCCTTTGATTTTGAAGGTGCCGAGGGACAGAATTGAACTGCCGACACGGGGATTTTCAGTCCCCTGCTCTACCGACTGAGCTACCTCGGCCCGCGGAAAGAGTTTGTAGCAAAAAGCATTTCGTTTGGCAAGGACATTTTTGGCGCCCCTGGTGGGGCATTCAACGAGGTTTTCGTCCCTGGCGGGCAAGTGGACGAAACGACGTTCTGATCAGGCCGGGTACGCCTGTTTTACAGGCCTGTCTCACCGGGGGTCGAGAATGAAGGGTGACTTCCGGTTTGCGGTCCGGGGGTCAGTCTTCTTGGCCCGGGTGGGAATATTTCCGAAGGTACTCCACAAAAGCCTTAAAATCTATGGGGGGGCTATACAGATAGCCCTGAACCAGCTCGCATCCCAGCGTGCGCAGGGTTTGCTCATGCCTTTTATCTTCCACGCCTTCGGCCAGGACCTTGATCTGCAAGCTGTGCCCCAAGGATATAATGGCTTTGACCACTTCGTAGTCCTTGTCTCCTTTGGCCATGTTCCAGACAAAGGATTTATCTATCTTCAGCTTGGAAAAAGGATACCGGGTCAGGTATTGCAGGGAGGAATATCCAGTCCCGAAGTCATCCAAGGCCACGCTGATGCCCATGCCCAAGAGCTCACTCATCTGGTTCTGGACAAGTTCAAACCTGGAAATAAGCAGGCTTTCGGTGACTTCCAGTTCCAGCTGCTCCGGGGGAATGCCAGATGCCTGCATGGTTTTTGCGAGCTTGGAGCCCAGGTCCGGATCCTCCAGTTGAGGAGCTGCCAAATTGATAGCCATTCTGGGCAGATCAAGACCAGCCTCATTGATGCGCTGCAGTGCATCGCAGCCCTGATTGAGAACAAATTCCCCCAGTTCTTGGATGCGTCCCATATCCTCCAGAATGGGGATAAAGTCTTGTGGCCCGACGATTTTGCCGTCTGGATGGTGCCAGCGGACCAGGGCTTCAGCTCCTGCTATCCCATCTGTGGCCAGATCTATTTGGGGTTGAAAGAAGAGCGTGAACTGTTCCTGTTCCAGGGCATCCAGCAGATCTTTGTGCAACCGCAGACTCTCCAGGGAAGAGGCCTGCATATCGGAAGTAAAGAATTCAACACGTTGAATCCCTGATTCTTTCGCTCTGCCCATGGCTGTTTCAGCCTTTTGGACCAGATCGGTTCCCTGGTTGCCGTCGGTTGGATACCAACTGATGCCGGCACTTGCCGTGACGATAACCTCCCCCTGAACATCATGCACATTCAAGGGGCGAGCGATTCGGTCCAACAGGGACTGGAGCAAGATACCCGTATGCTTGGGACTTGAATCCGTGATCAGGAGCCCAAATATATCACCTTCTATTCGGGCTACGGGCAGGTTGGTGTCCTGGAGACGCTCCGGCCCAGGAGATCATTGACAGCCTTGAAGTTGTCCACGCCGAGGGCTGCTATAGCCAGCGGTCTGTCCTGGGATGAGCTCTCGGCAATAATGCTGTTCAGCTTGCGGAGGAACTCCTTGTGGTTCATCAGGCCGGTAACAGGGTCGTGGGTCAGCAGATATTGAAGCCGGCTTTCGGTCTGCAGCTGTTCGGTAAGGTCTTTTCCTGTCGCCAGGAAGTGGGTCAGATTGCCTGCTTGATCGTACAGGGGAGTGATGGTCTTGTATTCATAATACAGGGAGCCGTCCTTGGCTCTGTTGATGACTGTATCCCTGTAGACATCTCCGTTGAGGATGGTTTCCCACATGGTGTGATAAAATTCTGGGGGATGCTCATCTGACTTAAGGAGATTTGGCTTATTGCCGACTGCCTCTTCCCGGGAATATCCGGTTTTGGCTTCAAAGCTTGGATTAATATACTCAATGACCCCATCCCGGTCGGTAATAACCACAGTATCCGCAGTTTGTTCCAGCGCCCTGGAGAGCTTTTGCTGCTCGGTTATCATCTGCACATAACGGATAATATCCCCGACATGGAAGGCTACGGACTCAATTGTTTTTTCTTCTTCAGGCAAAAAGACCTGCCGGCTATTATTGGGCGGCGTCTGGGTGTAGACGACCTCCACGCTGCCCATGGTCTGATCGTTGAAGAAAACGGGATGAGTCAGGCTGAGTGAGCTTTGGACAAATCCCGGAGTTTGAAATTCTCCGTATCCCTGGATCACAATACGAGCTTGAGCAATATCCGGATATTGCCAGGCCTGGGGCATGGCTGCTGCGATTTGAGTCAGCCTCTCCGGCACAGAAAGATCTTCCCGATTCTTCAACCGGCTTATGGTATAGAGCAGGTTGAGCTCTTTTATTCTTTCCCGGAGCAGGTCTGTGTTTTGTTGCAGGAGGGAGGCTTTTTCATCTCTCTCTTTCTGGGTCCGGAGGGCTTGCACGCCAAAGGAGAGGTTGTCGGCCAGGGTGGTCAACAACTGCACTTCTTCCCGGTCAAAGGAATCGTCTTGATTGTAGAAGGTCAGTGTCCCCAGGACCTGGGTGCCGATTGTGAGGGGAAAAGCTGCAACCGAGTGAAAACCCCGCTGCAAGGCCTGGTCCCGCCAGAAGGCAAAGTCCCGGTCTTGGGCCGTATTCCTGCTGAACTGCGGCTTTCCGGAACGCACTGCTCTGCCCACAGGCCCGCGTCCGGAAGGGTCGTTTTCAGCCCAGGAGACAAAGACATTGTGCAGATAGTCGTTTCCCTGTCCAAAAGATGCAACGGGTTGCACCCACTTTTCTGCATCTTCCCGGGCAAATCCGATCCAGGCAAAAAGGTAGCCGCCGATTTCCACCGCAATACGGCAAATTTCTTGGAGAAGCTCTGTCTCATCCCGGGCCTGAATCACAGCGCTCAGACTTTGACTCAAGCAGTATGATGCCCTTTCCAAGTATTTGCGGCGCTGCTCTGACTGGAGATACTCGGTTACCTCGCGCATGATGATGGCCAGCCGAATTCCTTCCGGCAGCTGCAGCTTGGCAATGGTTCCCAGAAAGGAAAATCTTTCCCCGTTTTTGCGCCGCCCGAACAAGACGCCGCGATCGGCGAGCATTTTGACCTGCTCGGAACTTTCCAGAAACCTTTGGACATATCGGTGATGCTGTCCGGCGACCTCTCGGGGCAAAATGACATCCAGGGGCTGACCCAGCATGTTGCCCGCCGTATCTTGAAAGATGGCTTCTGCTTGCGGGTTGACCTGAACGATGCGCTGATCTTCATCGATCAGAACAAAGGCATCGGGCATGAGCTCCAGGAGCTGCCGGGCGAGATGAACATCGTCTATTTTTTCCGCCATAAAGGACCAAGCCTGGAGAGAAAAATAGTTCTTCGACGTAGCCTGTGGATTTTTGGAGTTGGCCATCTCTTCTGTGTGCCCACTTTCGGCCCGGTATTTTCTAAGTCCCGACAAAGGGGGATATCGGACATCGGACGTCAGCTGTTCTAAGAGACGACCTCCGACTTCCGACCTCCGACTTTCGACGTCTGATATCAGTCCCTTCGTTCCTCATCCAACCGGCAGCCGCTTGAATCCCGCCGAATCAAAATGCCTATCAAAGGAAAATACCTGGTCAATCCGCATACGTGTCATGATCACGAATGATATGCAGTCCGTAAAGCTCACCCCTTGATCAGAGAACTTGGCAAACCAGTCAATCGCCCTGAGCTCATCGTCCCGGTCAGGCCGACATATCTGCAGGATATTCGAAGCATACACTGCTTTCAGTCTCTTGGACGCAAACAGGTATCCCGCCCGTCTGCCCAACAGGGTTGCGGCCTCGTCCAGGACAAAGTTGCTGGTTACCAGGCCTTCATTTCTGGCTTTGAGCGCATCCCAGAAAGCTGTGGCTGGACTATGGTATTGATCTTTAGCCAGGTAGCGGGCCAGAAAGGCTCCGGTGTCGATAAATATCACATCTGATCCTGGTACAGGTACGTATCGTGGTTTTGACTGATATCCACAGGCACCTCGCCCTGGTACACCTCCTGATCGGCAAATAAGGCATCCTGCCCCTGCTGAGCATTGTTTTCTTCATGGAGTGTATGCTCCAAAGCCTCTCGAAGCAGCGTGCCCAAAGATATTCCTTTTTGCTCACAATACTGAGCCGCACGGTTCTTCAGGTCCTCTGGAAGCATGATTGTCGTTCGTTTCATATATATATCTCCATATTATGTGTACATAATATGGCATATAACTGTCCTGTCAACCTCCCAGTCCGGACATCGGACATCAGATATCGGACATCAGACGTCAGTACCTCACCTCTGCGCCTCGCTGGATTACACACATCGCGCTTGACGCGAAATGGGTAATACGTTTTGTCGGGTATCTGCTGCCGTGTGATTTATTTATGTCTGTTGACTTTGGCTGTTTGGTCGTGGATGTGAGTGGACTGCCTTGAGTTACACATATCGCGTTTGACGCATAGTGGGTAGATGTTGTTCCAAATTACACACTTTGCGTTTGACGCGATATGGGTAGTGCGTCAGTTTTTGGCGCGGTAGGCGCGGTTCCAGGGGTAGTTGTCCACTGTGAGTTCGAAGTTGGCCTTAAACCGGGAGGGGTTGCGGATGAGCATCTGGACCATCATGGAGTTGTAGATCTTCTCGTCCATGAGGTAGAGCTCGCTGGTGATGCGGTTTAAAAGGCCGTAGATGCCGGTATCGCTGTCCCAGGTGAAGTGCTTGGGATCTTCGTGATCCACCACATCCAGGCCGTTAAGCTCCAGGGTACCGCCTTCCAGCTCCATGTGTCCCTTATCCAGATCAAAGTTCACTTCCCCCCGGACCTGCTGGATCCGTCCCGGGTCGGCCTGGCCGGTGACCAGGTCCCACGAGCCATAAAAGCTTATCCAATAGGCCAAGCGCAGGTTCTCCCAGGACAGGACCAGATATTGGGGCGGAAGATCATTCGGCCAGTCATATTCCTTGTCCGCCAGGGAGCGGACAAACTCCTTTGCCCCTTCCGGCCCCATGTCCTCCAGCCCGGCCACTGGATCGGCCAGATAGGGCTTCCAGAACTCGTTCATATTCTTGTACTTGGTGCTGTTGGCTGCAAACTCCTCCCGCTGACTGAGGGTGATGTACTGCATCATCTGCCGGGCCTGACGGGGAGAAGAGGTCATATGCACCCTGGCCGCAGGATAAAGAATGCTTCCACCATGTATCCCACCATCACCAAAAGTAATTCGCTCCGCATAATATTGCCCGGCGTAGCCGTAGTCCCACCAGGGCCATAGCCGGGCGTTTTCCGGCGTCTTTTCCTTCAGTTCCAGGAAGGTCTGGGCATAGGGCTTGGGCAGGATAGGGGCCGGACTCAGGCCGGAGGCCACCTCCAACGTGGGCAACAAGACCACCAGGCTCAGGGCCAGTTGGACCACCACCCGCAGGCTCTTGCGGATATGTAAGCGGAGCAGGAGCAAGCTGAGGCCGAAACCAAGGCCCAGACCCAGAACCGCTCCGCCGTACATGGTGAACCGATTGCCCAGGGCAAAGGAAAACAGGGCCATGCCCAGCATGGGGACAAAGATCAGGGCCAATGGATAGCTGTACAGCACATATCCAAATCCAAGCAGCCCGGCGGCAAAAACGGCCCAGTGCCCGGCCACCCGGTAAATGATGCCGCCCCAGTCGATGTTCTGAGCTTCGCGGATGCTCTGGACCACCATGGGCAGGTTCAAGTCCCCTTCACGCCTGATGTCAGTGGAAAATATCTTGGCATATCCCAGGACCTTCATCACCCCGGACCAGATCATACCCAAAATATTGGCGTCGATAACTACAATGCAGCCCAGGGCGATCAGAGCCCATTTTAGCCCCTTGCCCGTACTTTGCCACTCAACTTTACGTTGCAGGATCCAAAACAGCGCGGCCACGCCCAGCCAAGAGACGGGTCCGCCTAGGGAGAGACCCAAAAACATGAGCAGGCCGATGATAAGCCAGCCGGTCTGCCGCCAGCTTGGAGCCAAGACCAGGATGCAGAGCACCAAAGCCCCCAGACTGGTCAGGAGCACAGCTCCGGCATTGGGATAAAACCACATATAGGCCATGCCGATAAGGCCCGCACCCACGGACTGGAGCAGAAAGCGCATTCTGTTTTCCTGGCTGAGTTCTTTGATCACATCTTTGCCCTGAAACCAGCCTGACCGCAGCCAGGGGGTGAAGAGCATGATCAAGAGAACATAGACGAGCAGGGGGAAAAAGAGTGCCAGAATATCCGTGTCATAAAAGCCAAGGCGTGTTCGCAGCACAAAGCCCAGACATCCGGCGGTTAAGACCCCGGCAGTTAAGGCCCCTTCCTCCAGCCGCCAGTGTCGGCCAAGGAGAATGAGAGGAATCACGGCCAGGGGAGCGACAAAGACCGGGAGCCAGAAGGCCAGATTGCCGTACTGCATGCCGGTTATGGCGTGGACCCATCCTGTTATTTGGGCTAGGGCCGCGTCTGGGTTTTTGCTGGTGTCTTTGGCTCCTGCCAGCCAGTAGTAGGCATCGTGGGTGGCCAGCAGCTTTTCGCCCTGAATACTCAAAGCTGGATTGTCCCAGGCCGGTGCTTCATACAGGCGCAGGCCCAGAGTTAGGGCGTAGGTAATGATGAAGATGCCGATGCAGAGGATTACGCGTGAGCGGTCGTTCATGTATGGCTGCCTTGCTTTTTATGGAAAACGTTCCTCGTTCTTTGTGCTTCGTTCTTCGTTGGAGGAGGGTTATCGGTTATCTGTTATCGGTTATCTGTTATCGGGGATAGTTATCTGTTATCCGTTATCAGGGAAGAATTAGAAATCCCAACCAGTTGAGATGTAGTAATTTTTCTATGGTTTTTGTGTTTACAGCTTCGCAGGCATGTGGGGTATTTTTCAGGGGCTGCTCTTTCAGTCTGTCGAATACCTGAAAAAATACGCAAAATCAGCAGAAAAGCAAAGGTCGCAAGGGATCCTCGCTGGCCTGTGTGAAAAGGGGGTTGTCCACCCCAGTACCATCACAAGGCTGAGCTACGGGGCAGGCGGGGCAGGCGAATCTGCACCCCAGTTAAACACCCAAAGGGTCGCGGTTTAACCCAATGAAACAGAAGAAGCCCAGCTAAATTGAAGAGGATTTAACGGGCCATGGGTTTCAAGGCAGGCGGGGCAAGCAAATTTCCACGAATTTTACTGTGTATTCCGTGGTCGTCATTGACACACATTCCGGCCAAGCATATGCTGAAGGCATATACACATCAGAAGGGGAGAACATTATGAACAAAGACCCTGCAACAGAAAATCATGGCGACAGCGTGCGAACAGCCCGGTTATTTAGAAACGGCAAAAACCAGGCAGTGCGTCTGCCCAAGGAGTTTGAAATACACGCCAGAGAAGTGATCATCCGCAAGCAGGGCGCAGACATCATCCTCACGCCAAAACCGGAAACATGGCAGGAGTACTTCGCCTCTGCGCAGCGTCTGGACGACGATTTTCCCGAGGATATCAGCGATCTGCCTTTTGAAATCCGGGAAAGCTTATGATAAAGTATATGCTGGATACCAATATCTGCATTGCTGTCATGAAAGGTCGCCCGGCCGTCCAATCAAAAATCAGCAACATTGATCCAGCCGAAATCGGTATCTCGAGTATTGTGCTGGCAGAACTTGCCTACGGGGTATGGAAAAGCAGCCAGAAAGAGCGCAATACACAGGCACTGACTGATTTCTGTTCAATTTGCAGCGTTTGGGACTGGCCGGCGGCTGCAGCTGATACCTACGGCGAGATACGGGGACTTCTCGAGCAACAGGGGCGCATAATCGGGGCCAATGACCTGCTCATAGCAGCGCATACCAAATATCTCAATGCTGTCCTCATCACCAACAACACCCGTGAGTTCAACAGGATCCCAGGTTTACCAATCGAGGACTGGACTCTTTGATTGCTTTCCGGGGGTCTTTTCAAGAAGACCACACCACACCCGGAATACAACACATGAAAAAAATTTTTCTGAATATACAGGTCGCCAGAAATATTCAATGCTGAAGCAGATGATATTTTGTCCTACCAGGCAGAATCATGAAGCGCGGGCAACTCTATCGGGTGTTCAAAGGAGCATCTGATGATCCCCGAAAATACAGGGTCTTTGTTGTGATAAGCCGCACAACTTCGTGGGCACCCTCAATCCATCCCGGGTTGAGGCTCTGGACCGGGCCTTGGCTATTGCTGTCGGAATTGATGAATAGAAGATGGAAAGAAAAAAAACTCTTTTATTCCGTCTTATTCCGTAATCTCTTCATCAAACAGCCGCATCCATAACCTCAGCCACCACCGTACAGGTCTTGTCAATCTCCTCGTCCGTCAGCGTGGGATGGACCAGAAACATCAAACTCGTTTCCCCCAGCTCCCTGGCCACCGGCAGTCTTTTCAACTCTCCTGTCGCTTCGTTCTCCTTATCGCTTACGCCGATTACATCGCTCCGTCCCTCAAGTCTCTCCGTCTCTCCATCTCTCCATCTCTTCGTCCCTCCGTCCCTTTGTCCCTCCGATCTCCGACTTCCGACGTCCGACCTCCGACCTCCGACCTCCGTCTTCCGACCTCCGACCTCCGATCTCCGATCTCCGAAAAAGAACGCTTTCTCCAGATAAATCTCCGGGCAGATCCCGCTCATGCAGGGTACATCCCGGGCGCTGATCTCGTTCATGATCCGGTCCCGGTCCCATCCGTCCCTTAATTCCTCCGGCCGGACAAAGACGTAGTACTTGTAATAGGCGTGGAAAATCTCGTCCTCCGGCTCGGTCACCCGCAAGCCGGGCAGATTCCGGAAGGCCACAGTCAGCCTCTGTGCCAGCTCCCGCCGACGAGCCACCCAATTGTCCAGCTTGCCCAGCTGGACCCGGCCGATGGCCGCCTGCATCTCGGTCATCCGCCAGTTGGTGCCAAACGACTCGTGCAGCCAGCGAAATCCCGGGGGATGCTCGCGCTCATACACTGCATCCCAGCTCTTGCCGTGGTCCTTATAGGCCCAGGCCCGCTTCCACAGGTCTTCGTCGTCCAGGACCAGCATGCCGCCTTCGCCTCCGGTGGTCATGATCTTGTCCTGACAAAAGGAAAAGGCGCCCATGTGCCCAAGGGAGCCCACCGGCCGGCCCTTGTACCTGGCCCCATGGGCCTGAGCGCAGTCCTCAATGACCCACAGTCCTTTTTCCTCGGCCAGCTCCATAATCGAATCCATGTCACACGGCCAGCCAGCCAGATGCACACAGATAACGGCTTTGGTCCGATCCGTACATACAGCCCGGATTGTCTCCGCGGTCATGTTCTGGGAGACCGGATCCACATCACAGACAACCGGCGTGGCCCCGCGCACGGCAACCGCACTGGCCGAGGCGATAAAGGTCCGGCAGGTGGTGATCACCTCATGGCCAGGTCCGATGCCCGCGGCAGCCAAGGCCAGCTCCAGGGCCAGGGTGCCGTTGGCCAGGGCAATCCCATGCCGCCGTCCGGTGTAGGCTGCGTATTCTTTTTCAAACGCTCGACCTTCCTGCCCGGTCCAGTAGTTCACTCGGCCAGAGAGCAGGGGCCGCATGGCGGCTTCTTGTTCGTCGGCCGCAAACACAGGCCAGGGGGAAAATGGTGAATGAAGCATGAAAACCTCTACATTTTAGCCCACGGAAAAGAATTTTTGCCCACGAAACACGCGAAATGACACGAAAGCTTAATACAGATCGCCAAAGCGATCTGTATTACATCAGCATTCTTTTTTTTCGAGTGTTTCGCGTGTTTCGTGGGCCATACTCTTATCTTCCCATGTATTTCCCTTCCGGGTGATCAAATTTTTCCGGCAGCGGAAAGTGCCTGGCGAATGGTATCCAGGGGCAACAGCAAGGCCAGGGGCTGATCAAGAAGAGGAACTGCACCATAGCCAGCATACCATGAGGCGATGGATTGGTTTTTGGCATCGATAAGCAAGGCCACACCGCCCACCTGGGAAGCAACCAGAATGCAACGTCGTCCCGCGGCCAACAATAGTTGACCGCCCAGACCGTATCCTTGCATCGAACGGTCCACCGCCAGCCTGGCCAACCTGAATGCCGGCACGTCATGCCGGGCAAGTGACCGCCGAACACGCTCAGGAGTTTGGTCAAAGGCAACACAGGCCGGGGCGAGACTGTAAAAACCAAGAATGCGTTTGCTGTTTGAAGTATCCACAGCTACAAATGTTTTTGCTCCGCCTTGGATATGGCTTTTGCGCGCATGGTGCTGCAAAAAACTATTTAATGCATCCTGGCCACAGTCAAATGCCTTCCGATTATGGGATTTGGCAATCGGCTCTTCGTGCCAAGCTGGAAGGGTCATGGGCTTGGGGGAAGATTTTGAGCGGCTTGCATCAACTTTGTGTTCGGAGCAGGGGGATTTTCCAACAGATCCAGCACATGCAGGCTGTCTCTTTGGTTCAGCTCAACTCTTTCTGCCTGTTCAATCACAGTTCGGGCCGCCTGTAGAGCATATCTGAGCATAAAATCGGTCAACGTGGTCTGCTCCAGGTCCACTGCCCTGACCAGAAGGGCCTTGTCCTCTGATGGAATGCGCAGAGATACGCGGCTATTGGTTTCAACAATCTTTCGAGGCATGTGCAAACTCCTCCAGTTTTGTACACATTGAAAATGTACATTATGTGCAGTACCGTGTCAACGCTTCATGCCGCATAAAAGACCTTTAGCCCACGGAAAAGAATTTTTGCCCACGAAACACGCGAAATGACACGAAAGTTGAAGCAAGAGATCTCGCCTTTGGCGATATATCTTGCTTCTATGCTCATTTTTCGAGTGTTTCGCGTGTTTCGTGGGCCATACTCTTCTCTTTTCCGTGCCTGCCCCATGAACTCTTCTTCTATTCCACCGCAGTGGGCTATACTCTGGCCCCTCGGAAAAGAATTATCGCCCACGAAACACACGAAAAGACACGAAAGTTAAAGCAAGAGATCTCGCCTGTGGCGAGATCTCTTGCTTTTATGATCTCTTTTTTTCGAGTGTTTCGAGTGTTTCGTGGGCCGTTCCCTTCTCTTCCCCTGTGTTTTGTGGGTTACATGACCATCCGCTTGTATTCCAGCTTTGGATAATGGCCAAAGTTTGCCAATAAGCCCACATCCATATCCGTTCCATGCAAATAGTTCAGCAACTGCGCATAATGATCATCAGATATTTCCCTGACAGCCTTGATTTCCACAATCACTTGATCATAACAGACGAAATCAGGCTCATAGGTTTTCTTGAGTTCTCTGTCCCGATAGGTCAACTTCAACTCAGGCTGAGAAATAAATGGAATATCTTTATATTCGAACTCGATCTCCAAGCATTCCTGGTAGACAGCCTCCAGAAACCCGCAGCCCATGCGTTTATAAACCTCGAAACAGGCGCCAAGTATGGCATATACTTCATCTGCACAACGCATAAATCCCTCGAAAAAGAACTTTTGCCCACGAAACACGCGAAATGACACGAAAGTTAAGGCAAGAGATCTCGCCTGTGGCGATATATCTTGCTTCTATGCTCATTTTTCGAGTGTTTCGAGCCTGCCCCGTGTACTTTCTTCCAGTACACTGGGGTGTTTCGTGGGCCATACTCTTCTCTTT
>NZ_JIAK01000019.1 GCF_000620765.1 Desulfovermiculus halophilus DSM 18834 | reverse complement strand
GTCATGGTAAAAATCTTTTCCAAAGAAAGAGACTGCGAAAAGTGTAAAAAATATATCTTTTGCTGCAAAACCCTTAGCTTTACGTATTCGACATCTGTTCAAAATCGTCGCTATATTAAATGAGGAGAAGAAATGGTCAATGCGATTGGCCTTGCACTCATCAACTTGACCCTCATGGATAAAATCTTTAGCCTGCATTTGGATCCTTTCTCCTTTTTTGTGTTTTTGTTGCGTCGTAACGACATTATACACAAAGAGAAAGGATCCTTCAATAAAAAATATCTCAAAACATCAATTAGTTGAAGGCAGCAAGGAATCTATCTTTAGCCCCGAAAGTTGAACCGTTTGACCTATAACATTCACAACTGCCGGCGTTGCGGGGAATGCCCGATTGCCGGACTTTTGGCCCTCAGCGAAGAATTCGGCATCCATCTGGCCATTGCCACCGGCGGGACCATTGCCAGACGGATCGTGGTCCAAAGCCGTCCCCGGCTCATTCTGGCCGTGGCCTGTGAACGGGATCTGGCCTCCGGCATCCAGGACACCTACCCGCTGCCAGTTTTCGGCATCCTCAACCAGCGGCCCAACGGCCCCTGTCTGGACACCAATGTGGATCTGAGCCAGGTCAGGTACTGGCTGCTCTATTTCCTCTGCACCCGCTCAACAAATGGCGAAGCGAGCTGATTACACGCTATGTCCAGCTCCAAATCCCCTTCTCCCCGCAGATTGGCCTTACAGGTCATCGAAACAACCCTCAGAGGCGATGAGCTGCAGGCCGCGCTGAATGCCTGCCTGACCTCACGGCCGGTGTCCGATCCGGATCGCCACCTGGTTACCCAGCTGGCCTACGGGTATTTCCGCTATAAGCTCAGACTGGAGCATATCCTGGGCTCTTTCTTGACCCGCAACCAGGATTCCCTGCCCAGGCAGGTCACCACGGCCATTTGCCTGGGGATCTATGAGATCTGTTTTCTGGACCGGGTTCCGGAGTATGCCACTGTCCATTGGTATGTCCAGCAGATCAAGAAAGGCTTTTCATCCAAGCTGGGCGGGCTGGCCAATGCAGTCCTGCGTCGTGTCTGCCGCGAAAAAAACGAACTCATCGGCCGGGAGTTCTACGCCCGGGACAACCCGGACTGGTCGACATTCCTGGGCCGCTACTACGCCTGTCCGGCCTGGATGGTCGGCCTGTGCCTGCAGGCCTTTAGTGCCGAGCATGCAGAGGCCGTCCTGGCATCCAGCCTGGCTCCGCCCCCGGTTGGTCTGCGTTTTAACCCCTGGGTTCCGGGATGGTCTGAACTGTACAGCCGATTGGCCGCCCAGGAATCTGTGATTGCCTGTACCTCTCGCGGCTTGGCCCAAAGATCCGTTGCGGACCGGGAGATTCGCGGCCATGAAAAACAGGGCCTGATTACCCGGCAGAGCCTGGCCGCCCAGATTGCTTTGGACCAGGAACATCCCCGGGGCTGGTCCCGGCCCGTCTGGGACGCATGCGCCGGAAGAGGTCTGAAGACCGGCCACCTGCTGGAATCAGGATGCACCGGCCTGTGGGCCAGCGATGTCCATACCCATAAGGTCGCCGCCTGCCGTCGGGAGCTGGCCAGGCTTCACCTCCCCGAAATCCCCCTCTGTGCCGCCGACGCCGCCAAACCGCCGTGGGGAAGGCGTCCGCAGACCATTCTTCTCGATGTGCCCTGCTCCGGACTCGGCGTGCTCAGCCGGAGGCCGGACATCAAAGCCAAAAGAGCGCCCCGGGATCTGGACAACCTGATCCGTCTTCAGACCCGCCTGCTCACTTCCTGCCTGACCGTCCTGCCCCGGGGGGGACGCCTTGTGTATATCAGCTGCACCATAAACCCTGAGGAAAACGACGGTCTGATCCGCACAGTGCTGGAGCAAAATCCGGGCCTGGGTCGGATGATCAGCATGCATCCTCCGAATCCGGCCACCCCGTTTGGGGAGTATTTCTTTTCCGCCTCCATCGCGGTCTGATCCGGCCCTCTCCCCTCCTGTAGCTGCTTAGCTTTACATAATCAACGTTTTCAGGCAGTAATAGAGGCGAAACTGGACTGCATCCCCGACTGCAACGAGGAGACCATGTTTGCGATTGCATCCACCGGCTTTGCAGGCCGCGCCTTCAGCTCCTTTCCCCGAGCCGCTCGTCGTGCTTGTGTTCTGTGTTTTGGTCCTGACTGTCCTACCCTCCTGTGAGGACAGAGGGCTTCTGCATGCCCAGTGGCGGCCCACCCAGCTTGGCCGCCTGAACACCCTGCAGAAGATCCTGATCAACGAGCAGCTGACCATCCTGACCCAGAACAACGCCAACTCCTATTACATCTATCGGGAAAGCCCCATGGGCTTTGAGTACGATCTGGCCCGGGCCTTTGCCAGCCGACTCGGTGTCGACCTGCGTGTGTCCACCCCGTCCTGGAGCAGGCTCATCCCGTCCCTGCAGCGGGAGGCTGGAGATATTATTGCCGCCGGGATGACCATTACTGAACAAAGAAAAAAGAAAATAGCCTTTTCAGTTCCCTATATGAACGTGCAGCAAATGGTCATCGCCCACAAGGATCGAGCCGGACTCCAGGATCTGGATGATCTGGCCGGCCTGACCATTCATATCCGCAGGCACACTTCCTATCAGCGCAGGCTGCAGGAACTGCGGGAGCAAGGGGTGGAGCTGAATATCAAGGTGCATGACAACGTGCCCACCGAGGAGTTCATCCGCCTGGTGGCGAACAAGGATATCCAACTGACTGTGGCCGACTCTAATATCGCTCAGCTCAATCGCCGCTATTATCCGGACGTCCGCATGGCCTTTCCCATCTCCGAAAAACAGAGCCTGGGCTGGGGTGTCCGCCAGACGGATCACACCCTGCGCAAGGCCATAAACGATTTTTTGGCCTCGGCCCAGGAAGACGGGACCTTTGCCCGCATTTATCAGCGCTATTACGCCTCGGCCTCGATTTTTGACTACGTGGATGTGAAGAAATTTCATCAGCGCATTGAGACCAGACTTCCCAAATATGAATCCACGATCAAAAAAGAGGCCAGCGAATACGGATTCGACTGGCGGCTGATCGCTGCCGTTATCTATCAGGAGTCGCACTTCGATCCCCATGCCACCAGCTATACCGGGGTGCAGGGCCTGATGCAGGTCACCCAGGACACCGCCAGGGAAATGGGCATTTCCAACCGCTTGCATCCGCAGCAGAGCATCCACGCCGGGGTCAAGTACCTCTTTCGGCAATACAAGCGCTTCGATCATATCCTAGAGCATGAGCAGCGCATCCGGTTCGCCCTGGCCAGCTACAACATAGGCTACGGCCATGTCCGCGATGCGCAGCGCCTGGCCCGAAAGCAGGGGCTGGAACCCAATGCCTGGTCCTCGATGCAAAAAACACTTCCCTTGCTCCGCAAGCCGAAGTATTATTCCCAGACCAGGTACGGGTACGCTCGCGGCACGGAACCGGTCCGTTATGTGAAGCGTATTTTTTCCTATTATGATATCCTGCGCCAAAAGGCGGACACGGCGCCCACGGCTCATCTGGAAGCAATGTCCGCGAATCTAAGTTCCGACTGATTGTGTTCCCCCTGTTCCCTCCTGGAGCTCCGATGGTGATCCTCATATCCATCTCTGACCGGATCAGTCCCCCTCGGCCGTTGTCTGGCGGCCGGCCCTCCAGGCCCTTTGCCCCTGAAGGGATTCTACTCTCCCGGCCCGGCACTGTCCTGATCTTCTGTGGCGTTTTTTTTTGCTCTTTGCCTGCCTGCCCCCCGTCATGGCCGCGGACCTCAAGGTCCAGTATTCGGTTGAGCTGAAGAATCCGGAAGACTCTCCGTTTATTGCCCAAGTCCGCCAGGTCTCCCGCACTGTTCAAAAGCAGGACGATCCACCGGCCACAACCGGACTGTTGCGCCGCAGGATCAATGCCGACCTGCCCCGGATGAGGGATGTGCTCAAGGCCCAAGGGGATTTCGACGCCCGGATTGAGGCCCGGTTAGAATCCAAAACGTCCGGTCAGCCGGTGCAGGTTGTCTTTCAGGTCCATCCCGGTCCAATGTATACGGTCCACACCGTGCACATTACAGGCAAGCATCAGGAGCTTTCCGAAAAAATCCGCCTGCCGGACCGAGCCGAACTGGGCTTGGACCGACAAGCCCCGGCCAAGGCCGATGCGATCCGCAGCGCCAGATCGGCCATCCTGTCTGCGCTTCATTCCCAAGGGTATATCTTGGGCTCTGCCCAGCCTCCGCAGGTTCACCTGAACTCGAAACAAAAGACAGTGGACCTGGTCTATGTCCTCTCCCCCGGTCCCCTTGCCAGCTTCGGACCGCTCAGCATCCAGGGCCTTGAACAGGTCGATGCGGACTATGTCCGGGACAAGATCCCCTGGAGCCGGGGCGAGCGATATGACCCGGAGCAGGTCAGGGATCTGCAGAACTCCCTGATCCAGACCGGGCTTTTCAATCTGGCCCGGGTGGAGCACGCCGACCACGTCGACGAGCAGGGGCAGCTGCCCATGACCCTGCAGGTCAATGAAGTGGATCACAAGCAGATCCGGTTTCGACTGGGCTACGAGACGGACACCGGGCCCCAGGGATCGGCTTCCTGGGAGCACAAAAATCTCTGGGGCCGGGGCCGCAATCTCTTGTTCAGCCTGGAAGTTTCACCGCTTAGGCAGGAACTGCTCGGGGAGTACACCCAGGAGAACTTTACTCCCTGGGATCTGGATCTCGTGCTCCAGAGCGCGATCTTTCGGGAGGACATCCAGGCCTACACCAGTACCGGGGGCAGGGCCTCGGCCCACCTGGAGCGCCAGATTCACCCACATTTGCGCCTGGGGGGCGGATTGGGCTACAAAGGAAGCCGGGTTGAAGATTCCCAAGAGGAGCAGACCTACCACCAGTTCTCCGTTCCCGCCTTTGCCACCTGGGACAGCCGGGACGATCCGCTGGACCCGGCACAAGGCAGCACTCATAGCCTGCACCTGACGCCCATGTTTGCCCCCTTCGGAGACACCTTCTCCATGTTTAAATCCAGTCTGGGCTCCCGCTGGTATTTCGACCTCCTGCCGGAATCCGGGCGGGCCGTCCTGG
Source organism: Desulfovermiculus halophilus DSM 18834 (assembly GCF_000620765.1). Lineage (NCBI taxonomy): Bacteria > Pseudomonadati > Thermodesulfobacteriota > Desulfovibrionia > Desulfovibrionales > Desulfohalobiaceae > Desulfovermiculus > Desulfovermiculus halophilus. Next base: position 65,239 of record NZ_JIAK01000019.1, on the reverse strand, counting down.
CCCTGCGGGGAAAGGTGGGGATCATCAATGCATCCAGCACCTCAGAGATCCCTGCAGATGAGCGCTGGTATGCCGGCGGAGGGGGCTCAGTCCGGGGCTATCCCTATCACGAGCTGGGACCGTATGAAGACGGAGACCCTTACGGGGGCAGGTCCCTGCTGGAGACCTCGGCCGAGCTTCGCTGGAAGTGGACTGAGAGCATCGGAAGCGCCGCCTTTGTGGACGCCGGAAACGCCTATGAATCCACCGTGCCTGATCCCGGAGACAAGCTGTACTGGGGGGCCGGCTGCGGACTGCGCTACTACACTGGCATCGGACCTCTGCGCCTGGACATTGCCTTCCCCCTGACCTCTCACCAGCACATTGACGACACCTACCATCTGTACATAAGCCTGGGACAGGCCTTTTAGCTCCCCATCAACAGCCCGTGCATCAAATATGAAGATCACTGCATTGCCCTGGAATAAGCTGCTCATCCTGGCCCTGGCCCTGCCTTTGGCCCTGTTGCTGATTCTGTTCACGGCCCTGCAGACCTCACCGGTCAAGGACTTCATCACCCGCACAGTGAACACCCTCGATCCAGGCGGGCTGAATGTAGAAATCAAAAATCTCCACGGCCTGCTCCCCTTTCAGATCAGGGTGGACCGGCTGACCTGCTCAGATGCCAGGGGCGAGTTTATAGATATACACCGCCTGAAGCTGGACCTGCGGCCCTGGAGCCTGAGCCAAGGGGGCCCGGGCATCGATCTGCTCAGTGTTCAAAAGTGTTCCTTCACCCGCCTGCCGGAGATCCCCCCCGGGCAGGACCAGGTCCCAGAGCAAAGTGAAACAGAAGCAGGGGGCCACTTCTCATCCCCGGTTCCCCTGTATGTCCGCAAGCTCGTTGTGGACCGCCTGTCCCTGGGCCAAGAACTCCTCGGCCAAAGAGCCGAGCTCTCAATGGATATACAGGCTGCGGCCCAGTCCGCATCCGATTGGGATCTTAACTGCTCTGTGCAAGAGCTGGACACACCTGGGCTGATGCTTCAGGCAGCAGCCGGGATGCACGGACAGGATTCCCGGCTGGAGCTGGACCTGAGCTTTCAAGACCGGCCCGATGGTCTGGCTCTGGGCCGCCTCGGGCTGCCCATCTCCGAGCCTCTCAGAGTGGATGTCCGCGGATCAGGTCCGCTTGCTAACTGGTCTGGCACGGTGGGCATGAACCTGGCGGAGACCTCCCTTGCCGCTGCCCAGCTGGACCTGAACCTGGGCCGGAAACGATTTGAGGTTACCGCCGGAGCCGAAATCTTTCCCACCCCACTTCTCCCCCCCGGTCTGTCCCCGCTCGCACCGGAGCTGGACCGGATTGATCTCCAGCTCCACGCCGAGGCCGACCAGAGCCTGAGCCGGATTGAGCTGAGCAGGCTGCGCCTTTCGTCCCGGCTGGCCCGGATCGATCTCCAGGGCCGATCAGACCTTAAGGCCCGCACTGCGGACGTCTCAGGATCAGTCCGCCTGCCGGATCTGGCATCCTTCCAGCCCTTGCTCCCCATGCCACTGACCGGTGCGGCCAGCCTGGACCTCGGCGTAAGCGGCGGTTTTTCCCGGCCGGATCTGGCCCTTGATCTCAGGCTCACAGAGCTTACGGGCCTTCCCCACCCGGCCGGAAAACTGATCGGACCGGAGCTGACCATGCATTCCGACCTCGGCCTGCAGGCCGGCAACCGGCTCAGCCTGGACTCCCTGCGCATCTCTGGCCAGCAGATCGGCTTCACTGCCCGGGGGGCCCTGGGACTTGCAGACCAGAACCTGACGGCTGCATGGCGGCTCCAGGGGCCGGACCTGGCTGCCCTGGACCTGGGGGATATCGCCGGGGAGGTCACCGCAGCCGGCCAGCTCAACGGCACGGTGCGCGACGCGGCCGCAGATATATCCGTCCAGGTGGATAATCTCACCGGCAGCGGCTTACGCCCCAGCCGGCTAAAGGCCGGTTTCGCGGGCCAGATACGTCCCCAGCTCCCGGAAGTGGACGGAGATTTTGACCTCAAACTGTCCCGGAACACAGACAGGCTGCATCTTCGCTCCGGCATCCGTTTTGCCGGCGGGGTTATGCACCTGGATGACCTCGACCTGGATGGCCCCCAAAGCACTCTTCGGGCCTCAGCCGAGCTGGACACCAAGGCCCGGGAACTGCTCGCCGATCTGCGCTTGCGGGTTAAACAGGCCGCAGCCCTGCAGTCCTTTTTCCAGGTTCCGGTTCAGGGGGGGCTTTCCCTCTCCGCTTCCCTGAACGGGCCATGGACTGAACCCAGACTCTCCGCATCCGGACGGATCACGGATCTTGAGGCTGCCGGGGCCCGGGTGGCCGCCCTTGATTTCCGGGCCGAACTGGAGGACCCCAAGACCCTCGCAGGCAGCATGACCCTTCGGGGAGAACGGATCGCCTTCGGGACCAACCGGGTGCACAACCTGAACCTCACGGCGAAGGGCAGCCAGGGCCTGGCCACAGGCAGACTGGAAATGAACGGCTCTCTGGGGGAGGACCTGGAGCTGGTCAACACCTTCCGCTTACGCCGGGAAGAAGACACCCTGCTGGTTGCCTTGCCCCAGGGTGAAGGCAGATATGGTGATCTCCCCTTTTCCTGGGTCCAGGCCGTGCAGGCGGAAGTCCATACAGCCGGCGGCAGTCTTTCCTGGCCTGAGCTGCGGCTTGGGCCGGGGACGATCCGGCTCACGGCTCAGACCGAAGATACCGCGGTGCAGGGATCTCTCCGGGCCCAGGGGCTGGACTTGAGCCTGCTCCCCCTGCCTCCCGGCTTTGGCCTGGTCGGGAATGCCAATTTCCAAGCCCGGGTATCTGGCTCTCTTGCTGAACCCCGGATACGCTATGATCTCAAGATAGCAGAGCTTTATTCAAAGCTGGGCCAGGCCGAAGACCGGCCGGGCATGCAGATTCAGGCCGACGGTTCTGTGGCCTCAAAGCACCTCTCGACCCGGATTGCGATCCAGGGAGGGGAGGACCTGGACCTGCACGCCGACCTGGACCTGCCGCTGGCCCTCTCTTTGCAGCCGGCAGGCTTTCGCCTTGGCAACAGCCTGAGCGCAGATCTCCAGGGCCGCATAGACCTAGGCCTGCTGTCCACCTTTCTTCCCATGGAGGGCCAGGACCTGGCCGGGATTGTCACCCTTGACCTGCGGGCCTCGGGCAATCTGCCCCAGCCGCCGGTGGAGGGCAGCATAGAGCTCACAAAGGGCCGCTTGGAGAACTACTCCTCCGGAACCCTGCTTCAGGATCTGCGGGCCGCCGTACAGCTCAGCGGCTATCAGGCCAGCCTGAAGCGGCTGGAAGCAACAGACGGCGAAGACGGCACCATCCGGGCCTCTGGGACATGCGACTTTGCCCCGGACACCGATCTCGCCTACAGCCTGCAGACAGAGTTCTCCCAGGCTGAGTTGGTCCGGATGGATACGGCCACGGCGGGGATCAGCGGAAATCTCGGACTGAGCGGAACCACAGCAGGGGCCGATATTCAGGGCGACATCAAGCTCTTCCCGGTGGATATCGGCATCCCCAACCCGGCCCCGGCCGGTCTGGAAGGCTTGACCATTGTCCGGGAGGGCGAAAAAAGACAGGAACAAAAGCAAACTCAGGACAAAGCCCCTCCGTCCTTTGCCCAGAACACATCCCTGGACATCCGCGTGGACATCCCCGGTGGATGCTACGTCCGGGGCCGGGGGCTGGACTCGGAATGGAACGGGGAGCTCCGCATCCAGGGAGCAGCCTCTGAGCCTCAGATCTCCGGGTTTGTGCAGGTCATGCGCGGACATCTGGACCTGTTGACCAAACGATTCAGCCTGGATGAGGGACGGATCACCTTCTTGTCCCGGTTCCCGCCGCAGCCTGAACTCAAGCTGGTGGCCAGCACCCAGGTCAACGACCTCCTGGCCAAGGTGAACATCTCCGGGCAGGCCACGGAGCCAAGCATCGAGCTGAGCTCCGAACCCGCCTTGCCTCGAGACGAGATCCTGGCCCGGATCCTCTTCAACCGAAACTTAAGCCAAATAACCCCCTTGCAGGCGGTCAAGCTGGCCTGGGCCGTCCGCACCCTGACCAGCGGCGGGAGCGGAGGATTCATGACCAGTCTGCGGAAAAACATGGGTCTGGATGAGCTGAGCATCGAGTCCGGGTCCAATGATCCCGACTCCCAAGGGGTCACCGTGGGAGCCGGGAAGTATCTGACCGAGGACATCTATTTTAAGGTGGAAAAGGGCATGGAAGACGATGCCGGCCGGGTGACGGTGGACATTCAGCTGACTCCCCGCATCTCTTTTGAAAGCCGGGCCGGATCGGATCACCAGGGATTGTACATAACCTGGTCCTATACGTATTGACCCGAGCCGAGAACGGCATATCAATATAAATTGATATTTGCATATCTTTTTCTTGACATTGCTTTCCGCTGTCTGTACAGTGCCTTCACATTCAGGTTGATTTTGAAGGGCTTTGGGCCCTGGCAGACTCTTCTGGGCTGTGTCTGCACCCTATCGTGGGGCCAGAAGGAGAGCAGGCAGCAGGACAGGCTGGCTCAAACCCAGCCACCCCAACCTGGATCCAGCACGAACACACGAAGTATAGAGCCCTCAGCCTTCGCCCCATCTCAAGCCGGCCTATGCACCCCGGCTTTAGAGCCTCACTCTCCCCCGGCGGCAAAGGGATGCTGCCAGCCCAGATCTCGTTGCTGATGTCATGGACGGCCCATCTGGCCATGCATACTCTCTCGGGCACGGCTTCACCAGCCTGAGCGCCCGAAAAACAAACGTCTAACTGAAGGAGCACACGATGTTTGGAACCCCTGGAAAATACATGTTCACTTCCGAATCAGTAACTGAAGGCCATCCAGACAAGGTGGCGGATAAGATCTCCGACTCCATCCTGGACAACCTCATTGTTCAAGACCCCCAATCCCGGGTCGCCTGCGAGACCCTGGTTACCACCGGCCTGGTCTTTGTGGCCGGGGAAATCACCTCCAACGGATTTGCCGACTTTCCCCAGATTGCCAGAAACACAGTCAAGGAAATCGGCTACGACAGCTCGGACATGGGCTTCGACTGGGAGACATGCGCCGTTATCTCCTCCATTGACAAGCAGTCCGCAGACATCGCCCAGGGCGTGGACCGCAAGAGCCCCGAGGAACAGGGTGCCGGGGACCAGGGCATGATGTTCGGCTACGCCTGCAAGGAAACCGAACCGTTGATGCCCGCCCCCATTCACTATGCCCACAAGCTCAGTCGCCGGCTGACCTATACCCGCAAGAAGGGGATCCTGGACTTTCTGCGTCCGGACGGCAAAACGCAGGTGGCCATGGAGTATGAAAACGGCAGGCCGGTGCGCATCGACAATGTGGTTGTCTCTTCCCAGCACGACGACAAGGTCTCCTATGAGGACCTGAAGGAAGGAATCAAGCGGGAAGTGATCCTCAAGACCCTGCCCGAGGACCTGATCGACGACAAGCTGCGCATCTTCATCAACCCCACCGGCCGCTTCGTTGTCGGCGGACCCCTTGGGGACTGCGGGGTCACCGGGCGGAAGATCATCCAGGATACATACGGCGGCATGGGCGGCCACGGCGGCGGTGCCTTCTCCGGCAAGGACCCGTCCAAGGTGGACCGTTCCGCGGCCTACATGGCCCGCTATGTGGCCAAGAATGTCGTGGCCGCTGATCTGGCCGAGATCTGCGAGGTGCAGCTGGCCTATGCCATCGGCATGGCCGACCCGGTTTCTGTCCTGGTCACCGCCCGGGGCACCGGCGAAGTGGACGACACCACACTGACCAACGCAGTGCGGGAAGTCTTCGACCTCAGGCCCTACTACATTCTGGAGCGGCTGAACCTGAAGCGGCCCATTTACAAGGACACCTCCTGCTACGGTCACTTCGGCCGGGAAAACCCCAACTTCTCCTGGGAGCAGACCGACGCAACCAAGGACCTGCGCACAGCCTGCAAGGTCTAGGCAGCTAAGGCCCAGCCGCACAGCCCAGCAAGGACAGCGCCGCCGAGATCACGGGCGGCGCTGTCCCTTTTGACTTCTGGGCTCAGAGCATGACCCCGATTAACCTGCACCCCAACATGGGAAGAGACCTATGAGCATATATATTTCCGGCTCCTTGGCCTATGACCGGATCATGAATTTTCCGGACAAATTCTCCAACCATATCCTGCCCGACAAGCTCCACATCTTAAATGTCTGTTTCCTGGTCAATGACCTGGAGGAGCGCTTCGGGGGCACAGCCGGGAATATCGCCTATTCCCTGGCCCTGTTGGATGAGGAGGCCACTATTTTAGCCACCGCCGGCAGCGACTTCGAGCGCTACCAGAAATGGCTGACCAAGCATGGAATACGCCAGGACGGGATCCAGGTGGTCCAAGATTCGCCGACCGCCAGTGCCTATATCACTACTGATCATTCCGACAACCAGATCACGGCCTTTAATCCCGGGGCCATGAACGTGTCCACCAACGGGCAGTTCACTGAATTCAACACCCGATCCGGGTTGGCCATCGTTTCCCCCGGAAACCTGGAAGACATGCAGAAATACCCGGAAATCTACCGGGAAAAGGGCATCCCCTTCATCTTCGACCCGGGGCAGAACATCCCGGCCTTTTCCGGTGCCCAGCTCACATCCATGATCCAGGGCTCCCGGATCCTGATCGCCAACGACTATGAGCTGAGCCTGATCATGGAAGCCACCGGCCTGGACAAGAACGGCCTGCTCGATCTGTGCTCAGCCATTGTCACCACCCTGGGTGAAGAAGGATGCATTGTCACCGACCGAAACTCGGAGCAGCGGATCCCAGCAGTCAAGGTCAAGGACGCCCAGGATCCCACCGGTTGCGGGGACGCCTTCCGCTCCGGGCTGATCAAGGGCCTGCGCACGGACAAGGACCTTCCAGAGGCAGCAAAGCTAGGGGCCACCTGCGCCAGCTTCTGCGTCGAGCACAAGGGCACCCAGGAACATCGGTTTACCGTGGATCAGTTCTGGGATCGATACGCCTCCGCCTACAAGTAGGGAGGCCAAGAGAGGAGGAAACCCGCTATGAGCGATACATCAAAAGCCGTGGAAACAGCCAGGGAATACTACAACAGTCACGATGCAGATATATTCTACGCAACCATTTGGGGAGGCGAGGACCTGCACATAGGCACCTACCGTCTGCCTGAAGACAGCATTTTCGACGCCAGCCGGCGGACGGTGCAGAAAATGGCTGCCTTGGCCTCCTACCTGAATGACAAGTCCACGATCCTGGATCTGGGGGCCGGAATTGGCGGCAGCGTCAGATATTTGAGCAAGACCTACGGATGCAGGTCGGTGGCCTTGAACTTGAGCGAGGTGGAAAACGAGCGGCATCGAAAGATGAACGCGGAGCAGGGTGTCGACGACCTGATTGAAGTCATCGACGGCAACTTTGAATCCATCCCCAAGCCGGATGCCTCCTTTGATCTAATCTGGTCTCAGGATGCCATCCTGCACAGCGGGGACCGCAGGCAGGTCCTGTCCGAGGCCGGCCGGGTTCTAAAACCCGGAGGGGAGATGATCTTCACCGACCCCATGCAGACCGAGGACTGCTACCAGCAGTTTCTGGACCCCATCCTGAAGCGCATCTTCCTGGAATCCCTGGCAACTCCCAGCTTCTACTGCCAAACCGCAGAAGAGGTTGGTCTGGAGGTCCTCGGCTACGAAAACCAGCCCCAGCAGCTGGTCAACCACTACGCCAAGGTCTTGGAAGAGACCACGGCCAGGGAACAGGAGCTCAAAGCCAACGGGGTCAGCGACGGCTATATCCAGCACATGAAGGAAGGTCTGAAGAACTGGGTCCTCGGGGGCACCTATGCCCATCTCACCTGGGGCATCTTCCATTTCCGCAAGAAATAGCGCAACCCACGACTCATCTGTATTCCATGCCCTGGAATGAGAGATAAGAGGTGATATCCCATGAATCAGACAGCATTTTTGCCCTTCTGCCGTCCCCTGCTTATCGGCAGCATCCCTTTGGAGGATCACCGCGAGGCAACTGAGCTCATCCTGGACGCTACACCGGACATCCCCATCTGGGCCCAGCTCCCCGTCTACAGCCAGGAGGGGATGATGGCCCAATTCCTGCCGGGGATGCCCGGGCACACAACGTCCGAAGAGCGGGAGTACGTGGATACCTCCTCGGAATCCTTTGAATCCGAGCTGGTCTCCTTCTACGAAGAGTACATGGCGGTGACTGAGGGCGGACAGTCCCTGGACCAGACCCGCTTTGTCCTCGACGATGCACGGGCCAAGGGTTTTTCCACCCTGATCCGGATGCTCAGGGACTCCGGTCCGGAGCTCTTTGCGGTCAAGGGACAGATAACTGGTCCGATTACCTTTGCCACCGGAGTCAAGGATCAGGACAAGCGGGCTGTTTTCTACGACGATCAGCTCCGGGACGCTGCGGTCAAGCTCTTGGCCATGAAGGCAGCTTGGCAGGTGGAACACTTGCGCCAGTTCAACGTCCCGGTGATCCTCTTTCTGGATGAACCGGCCCTGGCCGGATTCGGCTCCTCTGAGTTCATCAGCATCTCCAAGCAGGACGTCCTGGACAGCCTGAATGAAATCATCGATCAGATCCATCAGCGCAACGGGCTGGCCGGGGTCCATGTCTGCGCCAACGCCGACTGGTCCGTGATCCTGGATTCCAAGGCCGACATCTTAAGCTTCGATGCCTATACCTATTTCGACAAGCTGGCCATCTTCAGTCAGGACCTGACCAGATTCCTGGACCGGGGCGGCATCATCGCCTGGGGAATCGTCCCCACCCTGGAGCCGGAAAACATCGACCGAGAGACCGCCCAGTCCCTGCTTTCTCAGCTTCAATCCAAGATTGACCACTTGGTGGAACTGGGCATAGACCGCAGCAAGCTGTTGGCCCAATCCCTGATCACCCCCAGCTGTGGAACCGGGTCACTGTCGGCTGAGCACGCCCAAAAGGTGCTCACCCTGACCAAAGAGGTCTCCCGGGCCCTGCGCCAAGAGCTGCAGGCCTGAGGATTCTTCCCGGAATTCATGACCCATCCGGCCCTCCCGCGCTCCCGGCGGGAGGGCCGGATGGAAGTATGGGAGCGCAATGCAAAGAACATTTCGCACCCATAGAGTAAATCCACAGACCACGTCGAAGACCCCAATAACGTTCAGGACTGTCGTGTGCTGAACTGAGCCCCCTCATCCCTTATCCTTCCTCTCGATCGGACCCGGCCAATCCACAGCCAGCTTGACCAGCTTTCCGGCCTTGTTCTGAAACAGGATATGGCCGTTGTCCCGGCCGTGCATATACAGCCCCAGGGTCAGGGCGACATCCTCCTGGCAATAATCCAGGAGCTTCTCCATCTTTCCTTGCTTCCACCAGCGCACCGCCTGCATCCCGTTGCCGATCTTCGATGTCCCCAGGGTGGCTCCGGCCACATGATCCAAGGACAGGCCATAGCCCAGACGGGACCTGATGCTCTGCAAAAGATCCAGGGTGGGCAGGCGCTGGAGGGAGGTGCGGGTATAGGCGCGCAACACCTGGTAGTCAAAACGAAGGACATTAAAGCCAATCACCAGGTCCACTTCGTGCAGCTGACTGATCAGCTTCGGGACCTCCTCTTCGGTATAGCGCACGAATTCCTTGCTCTGGCTGTCATAGAGCACAGCGGCGCTGACCCCCATCTCAGAGGCCCTGTTCCATCCTCCCACTTCCTGGGCCGAACGCTGGGTCTCCAGGTCAAAGACCGCAAACCTCACCTGCTGCTCTGACCCGCCCAGCTTCTGCTGCCTTGCACCGGCCTCCCGTACCCGGGCCCCTGTGGTCTGCCCCGTTGAAACCGACCGTCCAAGGCACAAAGAGAGGATGTGAACCGCCGCAGTCTTGTCCAGGGGACGATTTCCTGCCCCGCATTTCGGGGAGTGCACACAGGCAGGGCACCCGGCCTCACAGGAACAGCTTGTCACCGCGTGCAGGGTCTGCTCCAGGAGAGAGCGGACCTTGGTAAAGGCCTGCCTGGTCAATCCAACCCCGCCCGGAATACCATCGTAGACAAAGACCGCCGCCGTTCCCAAAGCCTGATGATAGGGCTGGGCAATCCCGCCCAGGTCATTGCGGTCGGCCAGGACCAGCAGGGGCATGAGCCCGATCATGGCGTGCTCCAGGGCATGGATGCCGCCCATGAAATGCATGCTTTCAGCCTCGATCCTTTCCCGTATCCCGGAGCTGATCTGCAGCCAGAGACCATCGGTTTCAAACACAAAGGGGTCCAGATCCAGGGGAACCACGTCCACCAGTCTGTGGCCCCGGGTCAGGCGCTTTTCGTATCCGATTATGTGCACTGTCACCCGCAGACGCCCGCAGGAAACCTGGGCCTCCCCTATCTGGGCACTTGCCTCCTGGGAAAGGATCTCGGTCTCCTTTTCCGTGCGCACCCGGGTATAGTAGTTCACCTTGTCCGGCCGGGCCAGAACCGCACCGTTCTCGGCCTGCAGGTCTTCAATGACATAGGTCTTTCCCCGGTGCAGATACACCGCCCCGGGATGGGTCTCCTGGCAGGCCCGGAAATGATCGATGCTCCCGATGACTCTGCCCTGGGACTGATCCAGAATGCTCAAATTCCGCCCCGACCCCCGGAGATTGACCCGGCCAGCCACCTGAGGATCCAGGGCATACAGCAATTGCCCGTCCCTGCTCCGCCCCAGAAGCTCCCTGTCCAGGAGTCTGGACACCGCATCCTCAACCCCGGATTCCGCCAGCATGGGCTCTTCTCTGTGCAGGGCCTTATCCGAAGCGGCGCATTGGATATGGGTATCCATAATCACCGGATTGTGCGGATTGATCACAGCATCTTCCGGGGGGAGCTGAAAAAAGCGCTGGGGATGAGCCATGAAATACTGGTCCAGATTATCCTCGTGTCCGATCAGAGCGACCAGACTGTCCTGTTGTTGGCGTCCGACCCGGCCTCCCCGCTGCCAGGTGGCCATTATCGAACCTGGGTATCCGACCAGGATACACACATCCAGCCCTCCGATATCGATGCCCAGCTCCAGAGCACTGGTGGCGATCACGGCCAGAATCTCCCCCTGGCTCATCATGTCCTCGATCTCCCGGCGCTCCCGGGGAAGAAAGCCGGAGCGATAGGCGCTGATCCGCTTGGCCTGCTCCGGGCATCGCCGCTTGGCCCACAGGGCGATGAGCTCGGTCATCTTCCGGGACTGGGTATAGACAATGGTCCGCAACCCCCTGTCCAGGCTGGCCTGGAGCAGATGCAGGGCGCTTTGGGCCGCTCCGTGCAAGGGATTGATGAACAGGAAATAGCGCTGTCCCTGGGGGGCTCCGCTCTTCTCCACCACCTGAACCGGAAGCCCGGTCAGATTCTGGGCCAGTTGGCCCGGATTGCCGATGGTGGCGGAGCAGAACACAAAGGTCGGCCGGGCCCCGTACTCGGCGCAGATGCGCAGCAGGCGGCGAAACACCCAGGCCATATTCGAGCCCATCACCCCCCGATAGGTGTGCACCTCGTCCACGACTACAAAGTCCAGGTTGGACCACAATCCGGCCCACTTCCGGTGGGAGGACAAAAGACTGAGGTGAAGCATCTCCGGGTTGGTCAAGAGCATATGCGGCAGCTGCCTGCGCACCGCCGCCCGCTGAGGGGCAGGGGTGTCTCCGTCGTACACCGCGGCCCGGGGTCTGTCTGCGCCGGTCCACTCTGCGGTCATATCCGTTATGCCCCGCAGTTGATCCTGGGCCAGGGCCTTGAGGGGAAACAGGAACAAGGAGCGGCTCATCGGATTCCTGGCAATCCGCTCCAGGACAGGAAGGGAATAGATCAGGCTCTTGCCGCTGGCCGTGGGCGTAGCAATCACTGTGTGCCGTCCGTTCCGGACGGCATCAATGGCCCGGGCCTGGTGGGAGTACAGGCCGTGAATGTGCATGGTCTCAAGCAGGGACTGGATCTCAGCAGGCCACGGTGCGTGCACGTCCTGAACAGCAGCAGGAGATCCGGGGAACACCTCCTGATGCACAATATGCGGGCCCACCTGCTCCATGTCCTGCAGATCCTGGACAAAGGCCTGAATTGATGCGTGCATGAAGCTACTGCTTTCCGGAAATATTGTATTTTTTCAGCTTGTACTGCAAAAGGCTCTTGGAAATCCCCAGCGTTTCCGCCGCCTTCACCTGCACGAAGTTGCTGCGGACCAGGGCCCTGCGGATGAGGGCGGCCTCAATCTTTTCCAGGGTTTCCCCCAGATTAATCTCTGTGGGCAAAAGATCTGCGGCGCTCTTGTATTGAGTGGACTCTTCCTTGAACTCAGCGGGCAGGTCCTCCAGTCCGATGGTCGCCCCCCGGGCCAGGACCACGCACCGCTCGACGATGTTCTCCAGCTGCCGCACATTCCCCGGCCAATGATACGCGGTCAGGGCCTGCATGGCCTGGGGAGAAAACCCCTGCACATCCTTATTGTTCTCCTGGCTGAAGGTATGCAGAAAATGGGCTGCCAGCAGGGGGATGTCCTCCACCCGCTCCCGCAAGGGAGGGATGTGGATATTGACCACGTTCAAGCGATAAAAAAGATCTTCCCGGAACCTTCCTTCCTCCACTTCCTGCTGCAGATCCTTGTTCGTCGCCGCCACCAGCCTGATGTCCACATGGATTGATTCACTGCCCCCCACCCGCTCAAAGGAGTGTTCCTGAATCACCCGCAGCAGCTTGACCTGCGTATCAAAGGACAGCTCTCCGATTTCATCCAAAAACAGGGTTCCGGTATGGGCCAATTCAAACCGGCCTCTCTTTTTCACCGTCGCTCCGGTGAACGACCCCTTTTCGTGTCCGAACAGCTCGCTTTCCATGACTCCGGGGTTCAGGGCCATGCAGTTGACCGAGATGAATGGTCCGTTCTGCCGGTTTGATCCATAGTGCAGGGCCTTGGCGATGAGCTCCTTCCCGGTCCCGGACTCCCCGGTGATCAAGACATTGCTTGTGCTCGGCGCCACCCGGGCCACAAGATCCAGAATCTGACGGACTCCCTGGCTGCGGCCAATAATATTGTGCGAGCCGTGCTTCTCCTGCAGGCTTTGGCGGAGGAGACGGTTCTGCTGCTCCGCCTCGCTCATCTTCACCGCCTTGTGCACCGAAAGCAGGAGCTCGTCGTTGGAAAACGGCTTGGCGATATAGTCAAAAGCCCCGCAACGCATGGCCTGAACCGCGCCGTCGATGCTCCCGTATGCGGTCATGATCAGAACCGGAATATGCGGGTAGTTCTTCTTTATGTGCTCCAAAACATCCTGACCGCTGACCCGGGGCATCTTCATGTCCGTGATGACCACATCCACATCCGATTCCACCAGGTACTCCAGGGCCAGCTCCGGATCCTGCAGCGTGGTCAGGCTGTAGCCCTCGTCTGCCAGCAGGGTATCCAGAAGCAGCAGATAGTTCTGTTCATCGTCGATGACCAATATGTGGGCAGGCATGATTGCAGTTCCTTATGTCTTTGGTCCTGTGCCGCTCGGTTGCGCGTTGCCTTCCTCCCGGGCATCCCGGGGAAAGACAATTTCCACCCGGCCCCCGCCGTCGGGATTCTTGCCCAGATGCATCTCAGCCCGGTGGTTGCCTATGATGGTGGAGACTATGGCCAAGCCCAGTCCGGTGCCGGTATCTTTGGTGGTGAAAAACGGCTCCACGTATTTTTGATCCATGTCTGTATCAAACCCCGGACCTTGATCATCAATGGTCAACGCCCTGCGTTCCTCGTTCCACTCAACCGTGATCCGGCCCGATCCGCGCATGGCCTGGCAGGCATTGGCCAGCAGATTGTATATGGCCCGATACAACAGATCTTTGTCCCCGCTGACCACGGCTGTCTGGGGCACGTCGTTCACGATTCGGATCTCGCTCTTGGTCAGCTCATGATCCAGAAACTCAACCGCCTGGCCAATAATTGTGCCCAGGGAAACCGGGTTCATCTTCGGTTCCTTCGGCCGGGCGTAGTCCAGAAAGTCATTCACCGTTCTGCTCAGCCGCCTGGATTCATCAAAGATTGCCTGGGAAAGCCTGTTGTACCCCGTGTCCTCGGCCTTGGCCGACCGCTTGGCCAACAGCTCGGCACTGCTTTGAATGATGCCCAGCGGATTTCGGATCTCATGGGCGATGCTGGCCAGCATCCGTCCCATGCTGGCCAGCTTCTCGTTCTGATGCAGCTCCCGCTCCAGGCGTTCCTTCTCCTGGATCCGCTCCCCAAGCAGCCGATCGGCCCGGCGGATAATGACATACAGGAGAAAGAACAGGATCATGGCCGAAACCAGGATGACCGAGGTGACCAGGGCCTGAAAGGAGCGTATCTTTTCATAGTCCTCGGTAATATCCTGGGTGAACTGCAAAACGCCGATAATCACCCCCTGATGCGCAGGGGAAAGACTCTGTTCTGTGCGCAGGGGGAAGGTGGTTTTCAGCACATAGCTCTGGGGGGGGAGGTCGAGCCGCAGATAGGACCACCAGGATTGGGATGTATTCTGGACCACATACCTGGTCTCTCCGTCCAGGGCGGGCTCTATGTCCCGCTGGTCCAAAACATCCTTGCCCAGCAAGTCCTTGTCTTCTGCATAGGAAACCCGGCCCTTGAGATCGTATATCCGCAGCTTGAGGATCTTGAACCCATGGATCGTGTATTCGATGATCTGGTCCAGCCGTTCATACTGGGCCTTGTTTTTCAGCTCCACCTTGCCGAACCCCAAAACAGTCGGAAGAGTGAACCTTTGATATATCTGATGATTGAGATTCTCGGCCAACAAACGGGAAAATTCCTTATCCTTGGCCATGACCGATCTCTCTGCGTAATTGCCAATCACCACCACCATGAACAGCGAAGCGCCCAGGATCAGGAGCAGGGAACTCAGGGACAGAAACTTGACCAGCTGAAAGGGATGAGCCGGATTGGGAGTAAATGGGGTACGCACACACACCTGCACGAATAACGGTTTGGTTTTGCATCCTGGCTTGAGGATCTGTCCTTGCGGACGGGAGAAGGTAGAACGAAAACCCGGACAATGCAAGCTGGTCCTCAGCCCAAGACCGCAGAACGACAGCTCCGGAACTGCTAGAGCTCCTCGCCTCGCAGGGTCTGGCGGTGACTACAAGTCGTATATCCTGTCGTCGGTCTTCGGCGGGCGGGAGATCCTCCCTCCTTTCCTGGCCATGGTGAACAGCTCGTCGTTTTCCAGAACATCCCCCATCTCGGCCTCGACCTGATCCGGGTCTTCCCCGGCTTCCAGCCGGCGCATTGCTTCCTGCATGCCCGGGCCCAGCTCCAGGCCGGTAGCAGAGCACAGCCTTTTCATCATCTGTGCCGCCTGGCGGGGGTCGTCTTCATCCATTCCCTCAGCCTCCCTGGCCATCATCTGCATGGCCTGCTCCAGCTTTGATTCGTCGATATCCGGCATCCCGTCCTGCTCCCCCTCGCTGCGGTTCTTGGAGATGGAGAACATCGAGGCCCTGCGCTCCAGGCCCGCTCGGCGGCAGCGGGGACAGTCCGGGCGGGAGGTTGTATCCACCCTGGGGCTGAAGAAGTTGAAGATCATGTGGCAATCTGAACAATAGAACTCATAGATGGGCATACGCAATCTCCTTTAAACCATGGTTCATGCACCCGGCCGGCGATGTCCGGCCCCGTTTCCCTCCAGCTCTGTCTTCTTGACAAGCATCCCTGGCGATTTACGGATTGTGGCAGCAGGTCCCTTTCGAAACGTACGGAGGACTCTTATTTGGGCCCATTCTAGACGATCAAACCGATTTCAGGTATATGCAAAGCAATAGGAGCGTATTCCCTGCAGTCAATTCATAATACCCTGCGGAGGTTTGTATGTCATCACCAGGTATCAATACGGCTGATTTCGAGCAGTGCCTGCAAGTCGGCCGCCCCCCGAATGTACGCACCCTCTTTCCCAACTCCAAGGCCCTGATTATCAGCGGCAAATACATCGACCGGGCCATGCTGCGCAAGGGGCAGGCCATCTGCCTGGCCGCCAACGCCAGAAACAGCTTTGTGCTCAAGGGAGCCCTGCTCGGGGCCCAGCGGGCCAACGCCTGCTTGATCATTGAAATCGCAAAGAGCGAGGGCGGGGCCAACGCCTATTGTCCAGTCAGCCTGTGGAATATCGCCCGGCAGGTGGATGCGGCCTGCAATGAGCTGGGAATAACTGTTCCCGTGGCTGTGCATGCCGATCACTACGGGATCAAGAAGGAATCCGACCTGGCCGCGGCCAAGACCGAGATCCCCACCCTGTTCGAGTCCGGGATTACCTCTATTGCCATAGACGCCTCCCACCTGCCCGACGATCAGAACCTTTTGGCCAGCATCGATCTCAACCCCCTGGTCCCGGAATGGGCCGGACTGGAGACCGAGGTCGGGGAGATCAAAGGCAAGGCCGGCTTGTCCACCCCTGAAGAGGCCCTCTTTCTCGTCCGCGGGCTCAATGCCCACAATATCTTCCCGGACTGGATCGCCTTGAACAACGGATCGACCCACGGACTGGAGGCTACCGGCAATGATATCGATGTCGGCCTCACCCAGCGCATTCACGAGGCACTTGCCCCATACCAGATCTCCGGGGCCCAGCACGGAACGTCCGGAAACAGCTCCGAGCATCTTCGGGAGATCGCTGAAAAAACCAGGACCACAAAAGCCAATGTGGCTACTGCCCTGCAGATGATCTCCTGGGGGGTCAAGGTCAACGACTACGGCAATGCCATCCAGGACGAGCAGGGCAACTTCATCAAGATGCCCGACCAGGGCATGAGCGACTCCCTGTGGGAGGAGATAACCGCCTATGCCGCAGACAAAGGGCTCAAAGGCGGAGACTACAAAAAGCTGAATCTGCCGTTCGAGAACAAGCTCCTCGGCCAGCCCAAAGAGATCCGGGACCGGATGATCCAGGCCGTGGCCGACTTTTCTGCCTGGCTGATCACGGACGTGTTCAAGGCCAACGACACAGCTCCCCTGGTTGTCGAGGACATCCTGACCGCCAAATCACCGGATCCGGGGCCCAAGGCGGAACGGATCGAGGATCCGGAGGACTGGACCCGGGAAAAGATCGTGCAGCGGGCCAAAACCCTGGATGCCGACAAGGGTCCGGCCGGGGATTTTGACGACTAGTGCCGTGCCCCGTGGTCCGAACATCCCCCTCAAGGGAGACAGCGGTGCCCATGACTCAGGGGGGCTTTTTCCGACAGCGGATTCAGGCCAAGGCATGAGACTTGTGATCAGAACCAGACCCAGCTCCCTCTCGCCTGGCCCTGCCCGGGACCGGAGAGGGAGCTGTCTCCATGGCCTGCGGAGCAAGCCGTGCGAGCAAGAGCTGACTCCCGGAGGATAGCCGCTCTGGGATTCTGATCCGCCATCGATTCATTCCGGAGATCCTATGCATACATCCCCTATCTCCCTGCGCCAATTATCCAAGGTACGCACCAGGCCTCTGAATGTTCACTGCCGCAGCCTGCTGGAAGAGGCAGGGCAGGTGGTGAATCAGGGGACCATCGGGGCCCCGGAGCTCATGCTCTGGACCCTGCAGACCAAAAAAAGCGATCTTGGTCAGGACGATTCGCACCACCTGCAGGAGATCGTGCACATGATCCAGGACAAGCCGAGCCTTGTCCTGTCCATTCTGGAGCCTTCCGGCGACCAGGAGGAAAACAACGAGCTCCTGCCCGAGGTTCAGGCCCAGGATGCCCCGGAAAAAGCCGGCCTTGTCCTGCTCAGATACCTGAAGCAGCGCATGGACAATATCGTGGGAAGGTAATGCATGGAACAGGCCCAAGGACTGGTACAGATTATCGCCCTCACCCTCGGGGTCTCCTGGGCCAGCGGGATAAACCTCTACGCAGCCATGCTTACCCTTGGGCTGCTGGGGGCGACCGGCCATGCCCAGCTCCCTCCGGGTTTGGAGATCCTCACCCACCCCATGGTCCTCTACGCCTCTGGCCTGATGTATGCCGTGGAGTTTTTCGCGGACAAGATTCCCGGAGTGGACACCGGCTGGGACGTGATCCACAGCTTTGTCCGCATTCCGGCCGCTGCGGTCCTGGCCGCGGCAGCCAGCATGGAGATAGGCCCGGCAGCCCAGGTGGCGGCGGCTATAATCGGCGGCGGCCTGGCAGCCGGCAGCCATCTGACCAAGGCCTCGGGCCGTCTTTTAATCAACTCTTCTCCTGAACCGTTCACCAACTCGGCCCTTTCCGTGACCGAGGACGCAGTGGTGGTGGCAGGGGTCTGGACCGCATTGAACCATCCCCTGGCCTTCTGCTTCCTGCTGGCCTTGCTGCTGGGAGCCATGATCTGGCTTTTGCCCAAAATCTGGCGGGGGATACGAGCCTTATGGCAGCGGTTGTGTTTTTGGCGCTCCCGGAAAACCCCGGACCATGAAGCAGCGATTCCACTGCCTCACCCAGACAATCGGGCCATAGAGAGGGACAAATGAGCACGGCCAAGGGACGAATCCTGGACCTCAAGGCGAGGATGGAGTCCAAGGCATCCCCCGAGCGGACCGGGCCGAAGGTGATTTTGCGGGCCAACGAGCTGTACCGCTTGCTGTCCCTGATCAACAAGGTCAGATGGGGCCGGGAGCTAAGTGCTGAGGACGAACGGGACGGGCGGGAGATTGAAAGTATAGAGCAGGGGGATTGCGCGATGCTCCACCCGGAACAACGCTTCTTTCCCCCTGCTTGTACCCGCTATGATCAAGAGGGAGTGCTCTGCTGGTTCCAGGACCAGCGCCAAGGCCCCTTGCGGCCCCTGACCCCGGAGGAGACCGCACTCTGGAGACGGGTTGGACCAACAGCCCTGCACGGGTATCTGCGCCTTGACGGCAGCATCTATGCCTATCTCCTCTCCGGCACCGACGAAAGCTCCATTCCCCCTGCCTATCCGGAGTAGATACGGCCTGGACAGAGGCTATGCGGCCTTGGGCACCACCAGGGGCTGCCCGCCCACAGTGTGGATCTGGACCGCCAGACCGTAGACTGCCTCCACCATTTCTTCCGTGACCTGGCTGACCGGCCCGGCGAAGTAAATCTCTCCCTCCTTGAGCAGCAGGGCATTGTCTGCAAACCGCAGGGCGGAGTTCAGATCGTGCATGGTCATCACCCCGGCCACGTAATGCTCGCTGACCACCCGGCGGATGATACCCAGGATCTCCATCTGATTCTTCAGATCCAGGGAACTCGTGGGCTCGTCCAGGAGCAGAAGGCTGGGTTCCTGAACCAGGGCCCTGGCCATGGAGACTTTTTGCAGCTCTCCTCCGCTGAGCTGATCGATGAGCCGCAGGGACAAGTGATGAAGATCCAGACGCTTTAAGGCTGCATCCACCACGCTCAGATCGTGGTCGGAAACCGACCAGCGGACATAGGGTTTGCGGCCCATAAGCACCGCGTCGAACACTGTCAGCCTGGACGCCTCGCTCTGCTGGGCCACATAGCCGATAGTCTTGGCCACCTGCAGGGGACGCAGCCGATAGACGTCATGCTCCTGGACCAGGACCGATCCTCCCTCAGGTCGCATGATGCCGTTTAGACACTTGAGCAGGGTGGTCTTGCCCGCCCCGTTCGGCCCCAGGATGGCCAGCAGCTCTCCGGGGCGAACGTCAAAGCTGACCTGGCGCAATATCGGAGTGCTGTTGTAAGCGAATCGAAGTCCCTGTACCTGGAGGATCATCGGGTTCTCCCTCGGATAATCAAGGCTATGAACACTGGGGCGCCCAAAAAGGCGGTCAGCACGGAGACCGGCAGCACATTGGGGGCAATGATCAGCCGGGCCGCAGTATCCGACAGCAGGAGAAGCAGCCCTCCCCCCAGAATGGAGGAGGGAAGCAGGAAGCGGTGGTCGCTGCCGATCAGCCGCCGGATCATATGCGGAACCACCAGGCCCACAAAGCCGATGATGCCCAAAAAGGAAATGATGACGGCTGTGAGCAGGGACGCTACCAGCATCCCGATCATCCGCACCCGTTCCACCCGCACTCCCAGGCCTTTGGCCGTCTCGTCCCCGGCGTCAATGGCATTGTAGCTCCAGGCCTGGACCACGAAAAACAGGGAGGACGCGGCACAGGCTGCCGCCAAGAGCCCCAGCTCTTCCCAGCCGGCCCGGCCGGTATCCCCGAAGGTCCAGAAGACCATGGCCGCCAGCTCCTGATCGTCGGCAAAGTATTGCAGGAACATGGTTCCGGCCGTGAACAGGGCCCCCAGGGCCACACCGGTCAGGACCATAACCTCCGGGGTGGCTCCCCGCAGCCTGGAGATGGCAATAATCACCCCGGCCGCAGCCAGGCTGAACAAAAACGCGCACAGGGTTGTCAGCACCGGGCTGATCACTGCTGCCCCGCTCTGCCCTGCCTCCATCCAGCCTGTGCCCAGAAGCATCACGGATAAAGCCGCACCAAAGGCCGCTGCATGAGAAATGCCCAGGGTAAAGGGCGATCCGAGAGGGTTGCGCAGGATGCACTGCATGGCTGCTCCGGCCACGGACAGTCCGGCACCGGCCACGATTGCGGTCAGGGCCTGAGGCAGACGGATATTCCAGATGATGATCTCAAAGCGCTGGTCAGTGGGAATCCGGAACAGTGCCTTGAGAACCTCCGGCCAGGAGATCACCGCCGATCCCAGGGATACGGCCCCAACCAGGCTCGCGGCCAGGGCCAGGACCAGGGCCAGGATGAACAGAATCTTGCGGCCGATATATCTCGTGTACTCCCTGGGAACTTCCCCATCGTCGAAATGCATATCAGTCAACCCGGACAGTGTCGAAGACCATGCCGTTCAGCTCCCGGTCCAGGGCTTTGTACACAGGAGAACCGACCAGAAAGGAAAATATCGTGTCCGCCCGGGCCTGGACATTGAGGTCCGAAAATCGGTCTGGATACAAAACAGAGCCTATAAAATAGGCATTGGCCAGGACAGAGCCGAAATTCGTCGCATACCAGTTGTAGGGCAGCAGACTGTATACCCGTGAACCCTGAACCGCTGACAGGGCCCGATAGGCCGGATCATTTCTGAGCTGATACAGTCCCCCCTCCTTTCCTCCGAGCTGGAGCGTGGCCAGATCAATGAACACAGCATCCGGATCCCAGAGCATAATCTGCTCTTTGGCCACGATGGAATGCCTGAGTTCAGGGCCGGCGGGACTGGCCCGGCCGGCAAGATTCTCGGCCGGAACAAAGCTGAACGGTGGATAGCCAGGCTCAGTGGACTGCATCCCGTGCGGTCCCTTGAAGGCCACTCCACCGACATAGACCGAGGGCTGCTCAGAGGCCGGAATGGACTCTGTCCTGGACTCCAGCTCTGCTATCTGCTGCTCAAAAAACTGGATCACATCCCGGGCCCGCTGGGAGCATCCCAAAACCTTGCCCATTGTCCGCAGGCTGTGAAACATCCGCTTCCGGCCGGCCCCCAGGTCTCCATAGTTCAGGGCCACCACCGGGATGCCGGTTTTGTCCTGCAGCGTCTCTGGATCCATGCCCATGCGGGGAAAGGTCTTGAAGATGACCTCGGGGCTCGGGGAGAGGCTGAGCAAAAGCTCCGGGTTGTCCCGCCCCCGGAACTCACCGCCCAGCGGCAGCCGGCGCAGCTGTGGATGGGCCAGGGCATAGGGCCTGGCCTCCAGGGACTGTTCCTGCCGCTCCAATTCATCCACCGCAACCGCCCTGTCCTGGCCCTGCAGATAGGTCAACAGCCGCAGGCAGCCGGGACCGGAGCAATAGACCCGGTCCACCTGATCCGGCACAGTCACCTTCCGGCCGGTCGTGTCGACAACAATCCTGGCCTGCACTGTTGCAGCTGCGGCCAGCACTGCGAGCAGTCCGCAGACCATCTGGAAAAATTTCACATACCGTCCTTGCATAAGGCATCTGACCTGCTGTATGGAGACTGTGACCCACGGCGGCCGGGGAATGAGGCGCTCCGGCAGGAGCGAAGCACACCGGGCCGATTCATGGTACTCCCTGTTACGATATTTTTTTTTGTAACACGATGCTCAGCGTATCTGCAACGCCGGGAGGAGTCAATCCCGGGCCACCTTTCGTTTTTTCCCCGGTCCTGGTAGAATCTTTCTACTCAGCCCACGTATCGCAATCGTTCAGCCCCCTGAACAAATACCACATATCTATCCCGGAGGTTTCCACCAATGAGTACAGATCCCAAGGAGCTTCTGATCCTGTGGACCACCCCTGATCCTGACAGTGCGGAAAACATGGTCTTTATGTACGCCCAGAACGCAATGCGCAACAACTGGTGGGACCGGGTCACTCTGCTCATCTGGGGCGGAGCCACCCGGCTCATCGCCCAGGACAGTGGCCTGCAAGGCGAGCTCAAAAAGGCTCAAGAGGCTGGGGTGGAGGCCATCGCCTGCAAGCGCTGCGCTGAAAAGCTGGACCTGGTTCAGGACCTGGAGGCCCTGGACATCAACGTCTTTTACACCGGACAGTTCCTCACCGAATGGCTGAAGGCGGACAAGAAGGTCCTCACCATATGACGGAGAAAAACGGGACATGATTACCCTTCTGGATTACGGCGCCGGCAATGTGCGCAGCGTGATCAACGCCCTCGAACACCTGGGGGAGTCGATCCGCCTGGTTCATCGGCCTGAGGACATCTTACACGCCGAAACCCTGGTCTTCCCCGGGGTCGGTGCCTTTGGGAGCATGATGCGCATCCTCCAGGACAAAGGGCTTGTTGCTCCCCTGCGCAGCTATCTGAGGGCGAATCGGCCCTTCTTGGGCATCTGCCTGGGCCTGCAGGCCCTGTTTGAAGGCAGTGAAGAAGCCCCGGGGATACCCGGCCTGGGCATATTTTCTGGACAGGTGCAGCATTTTCGGACCGGTCTCTCGGTTCCCCATATCGGCTGGAACCAGATCCGGGCGCACAAAGACTCCGGACTGCTGCACGGACTCAAGGGCCATGAGCATCTCTACTTTGTTCATTCCTATCACGTGGTCCCTGATGATCCCGGCCTGGCTTTGACCACCACTGACTACGGACAATCCTTTGTCAGTGCAGTGCAACAGGGCAACATCTGCGCAACCCAGTTTCATCCGGAAAAAAGCGGTCCCGTCGGCCTGCAGATCCTGAAGAACTTTCTCCAGAACAAGCCCCCCACCCGGCCGCGCACCGAGCTGACCTCCACATCCCTGGCCAAACGGATCGTCGCCTGCCTGGACGTACGGTCCAACGACCAGGGCGATCTGGTGGTCACCAAGGGCGACCAGTACGACGTGCGGGAGAAAGGCGAGGTCCGCAACCTGGGCAAGCCTGTGGACCTGGCTCAGGAATATTACCAGCAGGGGGCGGATGAGATAACCTTTTTGAACATTACCGCCTTCCGGGATTATCCGCTGAGCGATGTCCCCATGCTGGAGGTTCTGCGCCGGACCTCGGCCAACGTCTTTGTCCCCTTGACCATTGGCGGAGGGATCAGAGATTACACCGATGTTAACGGCACCTATCACTCAGCTGTGGATGTGGCGGCCGCCTATTTCCGCTCCGGTGCAGACAAGATCTCCATCGGCAGCGATGCCGTGGACATCGTCCAAAACAGCCTGCGCTTCGGACCTTGCGGACAAAGCTCCATTGAGAGCATTGCCCGGGTCTACGGAAACCAGGCCGTGGTCATCTCCGTGGATCCCAGACGGGTCTATGTCCACTCCCCGGCCGAGACCAACCACCAGGTCATTGAGACCGCTTTTCCAGGGCCGCAGGGACAGAGGCACTGCTGGTACCAATGCACGGTGAAAGGCGGCCGGGAAGGCCGTGATCTCGATGCCGTCACCCTGGCCCGGGAATGCCAGCGTCTGGGGGCAGGAGAAATCCTGCTCAACTGCATCGACCGGGACGGCACAAACCTGGGCTTCGACCTGGAGCTGATCCGGGCCGTACGTCAGGCGGTCACCATTCCGGTTATTGCTTCCAGCGGTGCGGGCGCGGCCCAGCACTTTGTGGACGTCTTCACCCGGACCGAGGCCGAAGCAGCTCTGGCCGCTGGCATCTTTCATCGCCGGGAAGTCCCCATTGCTGAGGTCAAAAAGGCCTTGGCCGGACATGTGCCGGTTCGACTCCACGATCCGGCCTGTGCAGCCTGAGGCCGGGAGCACTGCGCCCCAGCTTCGAACGCCCCCAATATCCTTACTGGAGAAACCGCCCATGCGAACAGTATTCTTGTTGTCCCTTGTACTCGTTGTGTGTATCCATGCCTTGCCGGTCCGGGCCGGTGTGGACCAGGTCATCCTCTTTCCCGACGGATGCCAAATCACCCAAACCGAATCCGCATCTGTGAGCAAAGCCGGGGCTGACCTTTGGGAGGCAGTATTGCATCTTCCGTCCTCGGCAGACCCAGATTCGCTGCGTATTCATCCCCTGAAGATCCCGGAGGCATCCATCCAGAACATCGGACACACCCAGGTCCGGGCCCATGATTCGAAACGGATCGCCGAGCTCAAAAAACAGCTCCGGGAGCTAAGCGCAACCCGAGACGGGATCTCCGCCGCCCTGACCGGTATCACCAGCCGTATACAGCTGTGGGAAAATGCAGTCCGAACTGTTCCCGAAACCGAACCGCGGCTTGAAGACCTGCACAATCTCTCAGCCAGTCTGGAGCAGGTTCTGCCGTCCCTGAACCGGGACAAATCCGCAAAAACCGCTCAGCTCAAAGAAGTGAAGGCCAATATTGCTGAGGTCCAGAAAGAGTTGGAGCAAAGTATGGATAATCCGGACACCCAGCTGGAGGTCCGGGTCCTGCTCGCCGCGCCGGATCTGGCCGCCGGACAGGAGCTTCCGGTCACCATCTCCTATCATGCAAAGCACAGCAGGTGGCGCCCGGCGTATACCCTGGAAGCCCTGCCCGACAAAAACGAGGTTCATTTCCGCTGGCAGGCGGAAATAGTTCAAAAAAGCGGCCGGGTCTGGAACGATGCCCCGCTTCAGATCAGCACCGGTCGCATGCAGCAGCGGGTGACCCCGCCGGATCTCCGGGACTGGATTATTCAGCCCCGTCCTCAGCCCAGGCCCCTAGCCGAGAAGGCCGGCCGCATGCAAACAATGGACGCGGCCGTCGCAGGCGCGGCATCCAGAAACGATGCGGTACAGTCCGGATATGAAACGTATGACCTCTGGGATGTCGGCCGTCAGACCGTCTATCCCGGTCGTGAGCAGCTGATCCCCATCACCCGGGCCGTCTGGTCCGCCCGGTTCGAGCGCATTCTTCGCCCTGCTGTGGACAGCCGAGCCTATCTCCGGGCCGATGTTTCGGCTGAAGAAGCCCAGCACATACCTGCTGGCAAGGCCATGTACCTGGTTCAGGGGCGGACAGTTGGCACGCGCGAATTTTCATTCACCGGTCAGGATGCGGAGCTTTCCTTCGGACCGGATCCTCAGGTCACAGGAACCAGGATCCTGGAAGCCAAAAAGGAGGGAGAACAGGGAATTCTGAAAAACAAGCAGAAAATGAGCTGGAGCTATCGATTTGACCTGGAAAACGGCAAAGACCGGGCGGTACAGGTCCGGCTGGAAGAGACCAGGCCTCAGTCCAGACATGATGATATCGACATCGAGCTGGCCTCCCCGGGCCATGAATTTCACCCCCAGGACAACAGGATCATCTGGGAGCTGGAGCTAAAAGCCGGAGAGAAACGCTCCGTTCCTCTTCAGGTCACTGTCACCGCTCCCCCGGACATGGACCTGATCAGCCCCAGATAAAAAAGGCTCTTCGACACAGTAAGTGGAATTGCATGCACAAGAGTTTGCCGTCTCTTCTGTGTGCCTTAAACGGCAGGCCCGCACATTTTCTTGGTCCCGCCAAAAGGGGGAAACCCGGCACTCACGTGTATGATACGCTTAGTCAAACAGAAAGCAGTGACCTGCACGTGAGTAGCCGGGAGGGGGCAGGGATCCCCCTTTGGCGGGGCTTAGAAAATACCGGGCCGAAAGTGGGCACACAGAAGAGATGGCAAACTCAAAAATCCATAGGCTACGTCGAAGAACCATAAAAAAACGGCCTGACGGTTACCCGTCAGGCCGCAATAGCCTACGCTGCCTGCACATCGACAAGCTCTATCTCAAAGGTCAAGTCCTTCCCAGCCAGGGGATGGTTCCCGTCCAGGACAACCTCTTCGTCCTTGACCTCGTTGACAGTGACATAAAACACGTCGTTGTCCTGCGAGTTGACCTGCAGGACCATTCCCTCTTCCGGATTGATGTTGTCCGGCAGATTGGAACGCTCGACATTGATCAGTTTGCTCTCATCATAATCCCCGTAGCCTTGAGCCTTTTCCACCTGCACGGTTTTGTTCTCTCCCGGGGCCATGCCTTCCACCGCTTCTTCAAAGCCGGGGATGATCTGGCCTTGTCCCAGGGTGAATTCCAAAGGCTCTCCCTCATAAGAGGAATCGAAAACCGTCCCGTCCTGGAGCGTACCCCGGTAATGCACCTTGACCAGGTCTCCGCTTTTGGCCGCTGACATACACTCTCCTTGTCTTTTGAGTTTGGGTCCTTGCCCGTGAACACAATACAATAAGTACTCTTTACCGCCAGTCAACACCCATCCGCAATTGGGCCGCAGAGAGTCCGGCTAAAAGCGGCTGCCTGTCGACGGCGGAGAACCCTGTTTCCATCCGCTCAATCCCCGTTTCCTGCCTGTTCCCAGGATTTGCGCCTGGCCTTGATCATGGCCAGGAAATCCTGCAGATCCTCCTGAGCCAAAAGCCCTTGCTGGTGCAGACACACGGCGAACTTTTTCAGACCCGGCACCATACCCTGGACAGCAGACTCGGAAAGCCATGGCACAGCCTTGGGCAGCCAGCGCCCGAAGAATTGATCCAGCTTGAATATGCCTTCATCCGGGGCCATGGGGCCGATGTCCATAAGATAGGAGTTGAGAAACAGATCCACGGTCTTCAGGTGTCGCACCCGGGTGGACTGCTGCAGCCCCTGTGCACTAAGCCAGCTCTCGAACAGAGCCAGGAGCTCGTAATTCGCGTTTTCCACCTGGAGCAGCAGATCCTTTTTCTCTCCATCGGTGTCATCCGCACTGCGATTGTCGACGGCCGGGGCCGTGCATGTCTGCAGCCAGTGGACCGCTGCTTCAACAGCAGGCAGTTCATCCATGATGCTGACCGCAATGTCCAGCTGACTGGCCACCGGCTGTACGATCCGGCTCGCGACGGATGTATGCACCCCTACATATTCGGGGATTGTTCCAGAGTCTTCCATGGCTCGAATCAATGAGGTCTGCAGGATACCCGGTCCATTCTCCGGACGGTCCGTTGCATGATCCAGGATCATTCCGCTCTCGACATCCGCCCAGACAGCCACCAAGGGGGCGTAGGGCTCTTGTCCTTCTTCCTGCACAATAGTGTTCAGGGCAAAACACATCCCTTCCCAGCTGCCGTTTTGCACCGCATGCTTTTTGATCCGTTGCAAACGCAGCTCGTCAACTCGGGGGGCTGAATTCAGCTTGGTATCCATAGCCTGCCTGCTCACCTCTTTGTCCCGGGAATGCTGGGTTCGCTTTGAGCCAGCCCGATGCTGGCGGCAATAATCAATCCTCCGCCGGACACAGTGCTCCATCCCAGGGTTTCAGAAAACAGCACATATCCGTATACAGCCCCGAAGACCACCTCCAGCATGCTGATGCTCCCCACCTTGGCCGAAGCGATAAAGGCCAAGGCCCTATTGGTTGCAATATGCGCCAAAACGGCAAACAGCCCGATGGCAGCAACCCAGACGAACCCCAGAGCCGGAACCATAAATCCAACATCTGGATGCAGCATGGGAAAAATGCTGGCCAGCATGCCGATGCTGCTGATGTAGAAAATCGGGGTCAACGGGCTGTTCACAGTGCTCACCCTGCGGACCAGAGTCAAGGTCAGCCCCATAAAGGCCGAGGCCCCCAACCCGGCAGCATGTCCGATCTCCAGATCCAGTCCGCTCATTCCGCCGGACCACAGGGTCAGGCCGGTTCCGACAAAGGCCAGGGCAATGCACATCCAGTCCCGCAGGCTGTTGGTATCCGGAGTCAGCCAGGGCGAGATCAATGCGGCTACCACTGGATAGGTGTAAAACAATATCAAGGCCTGAAAGAGAGGGATGCGCAACAGAGCCACTGTGAGCAGCAAGACTCCGGCACTGCCGGTACATCCCAAAACCGCCAGAATGATCCTGCTGCGGCCTGCCAGTCCGACCCCCAGAGTGCGGGCCATGCAGACCAGGAAGACGACTCCGAACAAGCTCCGGCCGAACAGCATATGCCAGATGGTTAGATAGGGCTCGGAAAACCGGATGACCACATTGAGGCAGGAAAAAAGGAATGCGGCCAGCACGGCCATTCCTGCCCCCTGGACCTTGGAAGACTGCACGAGATGCCACGCCCTGTGGGTCATCGTCTTGCTGCCTCGCACCCGGCGTCCAGCCCTTGATCAAGACTGTTCTTCATGCCTGCCAGAGTACAGGGCAGGATGCTCCCCGGTCAAGGACGGAGCAAGGCAGCAAAGGGCGGGCATTTGCCCAGCACCACGAATCGACTGCGCCCCAGGGACCGGCGTTGCCATATCCAGACCGGAACAGTATCATACCGGAATGTGTATGCGCCCTCTTGTCGTAGCCTTGAGAGTAGTTTTCTGGGCCTGCCTATTAAGCAGCTGCCTGGGAATCGAACCGTCCCCCAGGGGACAACTCCCCCGTTTGGAGCAAGGCGTGCTGGCCCTTCCGGACGGAGACCGAATACAGGTTTTCATAGCCCATACCCGCTCTGAACATATCCAAGGGTTGTCTGATGTCCAGCCGGGACACTTCGCCCCTGATCAGGGAATGTTTTTTGCCTACCCCAGCTCAGGATCCAGAGTATTCTGGATGCGAAATACCCACTTTGATCTGGATATCCTCTTCCTGGACCAAAACCTGAAAGTTATTGATGTACAGCGCAGTCTCCCCCATCACCCCGGGACTGGGCAGAACAGCGTGCCGGCCAGAACCAGCCCTGTACATTGCAGACATGTCCTTGAAATGCGCTCCGACTCTGCACTGGCTGACAAAATTCAGCCAGGAATGCATTTGCAATGGATATCACCGCAACATCCTTCCCAAACTCGCATTCCATAGCTTTTTCTGCATTAGACCTGCCCTCATTGGATGATACATCCTGCTCAACAATCCAAAATTACCACAAAATTGCATAAGTATAAGAGCAAAATAGCCCTCTCTTATATTACGTTAAATAAAAATAAAAATGCATACATCTATTTTCTACTACTTTTTTATAGATGAGTATAAAAATAATCTGTCAATAAAATTATAATACTGTTCCACATTTGTTGATAAAGCAATATATTTTTTAACAGAAGAGTCTTGACTTTTTGTTACTCAACGAATATTCTTTTATTGCCTTTTGCGATTGGCTGTCTCTTTTTCTATGCAAAGCAAAAACGAAGAAAAATATTTTTTTATAAATATTTAAAGCTTTCATTATTTTCCAATACGTCTTAAATTCAAAGCAGCAAATCATCCATTCAATACTCATTACAAAGGGAGGATTTTTATGAAGGGTTATGTCTTGGATCTCATGGATCAAAACAGCAACGTTATTTATTCCGAGCCTTACTGCAAAGGCGAAAAGGACATGAAAGAGTTCTTGTCTCAGCGTGCACGCAATTTGATGCAGAACCCGAACAGCATATCCTACAAAGGTGCTCGGCCGGCCTCCTTTCGCGTCCGCAAGATTTGACTCACCATCAGAGAACATGAACGGCACAAAAAAAGGGATCTTTTTCAGATCCCTTTTTTTGTGTGCTTTACGGTCATCTCTTCCAGACCCGGCTCCAGAAGATAAAGCTCTTTTCACTGTGCCTGCTGTCTGCAGAAAACCCGGTCCGTTGCTTCTTGTGAGCCTGCCGGATTTCTACTCCTCAGTAAGATCCACCTCTTGTATGACGTCCCCCTTGGTGCCCACAATCACATGCCGAATAGGCACCCGGCTTCCGGAAAGCTCTTTGGCCTTCTTGACCATGCCCAACAGCCCGGAACAGCAAGGAACCTCCATAGACAGGACCGTGACGCTGTTTATATCTCCCCGATCGAATATCTCCACGAACTTGTCCACATAGGCCTGGGCATCATCAAACTTCGGACAGCCCATGAGGGCCACCTTTCCGGGCAAAAACCGGGAATGATATTCTGCATTGGCCACCGGCGCACAGTCCGCAGTGATTAAGAGATCTGCTCCTTCCAGGAACGGGGCGTGTGGCGGCACCAGCCTGATCTGCACCGGCCAGTGGGACAGGGCCGAACCGGACTGCTCCTTGGGGATATTGGCCCTCTGGCAGGGGGAAAATTGCTTTAGTCCGGCCGAAGGGCATCCGGTGATCGTTGTGTCCGCTGCCTGCTTTCCGTTTAAAAGCTCCTGAACCGCTTGTTCGTCAAAGGGCTCCGCCTCGCGCTCCACGACCCGCAAGGCACCGGTAGGGCATTCCCCGAGGCAGTTGCCCAGACCATCGCAGTACTTTTCCCCAACCAGACGGGCCTTCCCGTCAATTATCTGAATCGCTCCCTCTTCACAGGCCGGAACGCACTGCCCGCATCCGTCGCATAACTCTTCATCGATTTCTATAATCTGCCGCGTGGTCATATTCAGGCTCCTTTATGGGATTTCTGCATCAAACTCATCGCTTCGCTTGAGTACGAATATAGCCCAAAATACAACCCATGCCTTGATCTGGATCAAAACCTCAGCTCAAAATATTATGTCCCAGAAAAAAGGTGCCATTTATTCACCACCTGGACCTGCTCGGCAAACATATACACCACATCCTCGGCCTGAAGCTGAAATCCTGCCTCCGGATTGGCGATCATCTGTCCGTGCCGCTGGACGGCGACGACGTTGAGCCCGTGCACCTTGCGCAGCTCTGCTTGTTCCAGGCTCTTTCCGTCCAGGAAGGATCCGGGATCCAGCTTCATGGCCACCACATCGAACCCGGAGCACACCCCGCTCATATCACAACTAGGATCCCACTGACTCTCAACCCGGCGCAACAGGCCGTATCCCTCGGCCCGGACCTCGGCTGTGAACCGTTCGATATCCCGGCGGGGAACCAGGTAGGCGCTTAAAACCCGGTTGAAGATCTCCACCGAGGTCTCGAACTCTTCTGGGATGACCTCTCTGGCTCCCAGCTCGCGCAAGGGCTCAATCTCGCTCACAAAACGGGTTCTGGCGACAATGTGCAGCCCGGGATTGACCCTGTGTGCCGTGTCAGTGATGTGCCGGATGGCGGCCGGATCGGCGATGACCAGGGCCAGGATCCGGGCCTTGCGCACTCCGGCATGCTCCAGGACGGCGTTGTGGGCCGCATCCCCGTAGAATATGGGTTCCCCCTTGGCCTTTTCCTGGCGCACGGTATCCGGATTCATCTCCACAACCACATAGCGCACATTGGCCATCTTCGCCGCACGAGCCAGATGCCGGCCCCCGATTCCGAAACCGACAATAATCAAATGATCTTCCAACTCGCCCGGTTCTCTCTGGCCGTCGGGCAAAAGTGGCCCCGCGCCCCAGGGGAGAAGGGCGGCAACCCTGGGAGCAAAGGCGATAAGGAGCGGGGTCAGGGCCATGGTCAGAATCGAGGCGGCCAGAAAGAGCTGGTACTCCTCTCCGGCAATAAGCCCAGCGCTCAAGCCCACACCGGCCAGGACAAAAGAAAATTCACCGACCTGTCCCAGCCCCAGGCCGCTCTGGGCGGCAACCCGCAGGGGGTAACCGATAACCAGTCCGGCCCCGGTCGCAATCACACTTTTGACCAGGATAACCAGTCCTGAAATCGCGGCCACGATGAGAATATGGTCCAGGAAGAAGCCGACATTTAAAAGCATGCCTATGGAGATGAAGAACAGACTGGTGAACACGTCCCGGAAAGGAAGAATGCCCTCCAGGGCATTCAAGCTGTATTCTGATTCGGAAATGAGCAGACCGGCCAGAAATGCCCCCAAGGAGAGAGACAGGCCGAACTTGGAGGTCAAAAGGGCGATGGAAAAGCACAACCCCAGAGTGGTCATCAAAAACAGTTCTCTGCTCTTGGTCCGAACCACGCAGTACAGGACCCAGGGCAGAACCTTTTTGGCCAGTATGTACAAGGAGCCGGCAATAAGCAGGGCCTTCCCGGCCAAAATAAGCAGCGTCTGGCTCAAATTTCCGGCTTGACCGGCCAGCAAAGGGACCAGGAGCATCATAGGGACCACAATAATGTCCTGAAATATGAGTATGCCCAGGCTGACCCGTCCGTGCGGGGCATTGAGCTCAGCCCGCTCATTGAGCATCTTAAGGACTATGGCCGTGCTGGACAGGGCGGCCAAAAATCCGAAAAATACTGCCTGCGCCGGAGATGCACCCCAAAACAATGCCAAGGCATCGAAAATAATGATGGTCAGCAGGACCTGGGCCCCGCCGCCTAAAAAAACCGGCTTGCGCAGGCGCAACAGCTCGTCAAAGGACATCTCCAGACCGATGACAAACAAAAGGAGAATAACCCCGATCTCGGCCACCATCTCCACCTCGTGGGTGGCCTGGACCAAACCCAGACCATGCGGCCCGGCCAGAAGGCCGGTGAGCAGAAAACCGATAATCGGCGGAATACGCAGCCGATGACAGAGAATGATCACCCCGATGGACAGGCCGAAGATAATGACCACTTCTTTAAGAATGGGAATTTCCATAACGCCCCCCCCCTGAGCAGGTATTGATGAGGCAGAGAAACCTCATCCCTGAAAGTTATTTTGCACATATACGGACCACTTCTGCCTGTCAATCTTGCGGTTATGCCCACACCGACAAGCCAGTTGCTGCGATCACTTCCTTGGGATACTATGTCTGTCATGACTGATTTGAAGAGAGAGCTACTGGACGTTGTGCAGGCCGTGCTGCCCATTGCCGGGGTGGTTCTTCTGCTGCAGATCTTTCTTATCTCCATGCCCTGGACAGGGTTTGCCCGCTTTGGTCTGGGTGTCGTCCTGGTCACGGCCGGGCTGCTGCTCTTCCTGCAAGGGGTGAAAATCGGGCTTCTGCCCATGGGCGAGGCCGTTGGTGCGGAACTCCCCAAGCGGGGCTCTCTGCCCTTTCTGCTCGTTTCTGCCTTTATCCTGGGCCTGACAGTGACCATGGCCGAGCCCGATGTCTGGGTCCTGTCCGGTTATGTGGATACAGCATCCGGTGGAGCTGTCTCCAAGTATGCCCTTGTTGTCTGCGTGGCTCTGGGCGTGGCCATCTTCGTCTCCCTGGCCATGCTGCGCATAGTCCTCAATGTGCCCATTGCTTATATCCTGGCCGCCGGATACTGCCTGATCCTGGTTCTGTCCTTTTTCACTCCTGCGGACTTTGTTCCCGTGTCTTTTGACGCCGGAGTGGTGACCACCGGCCCCATGACGGTCACCTTTGTCATGGCCATTGCCCTGGGCCTGGCCGATGCCCTGGAGGGCAGAAGTGCGGTCCAGGACGGATTCGGGCTCATCGCCCTGGTGGCCCTGGCCCCCATCCTCTCGGTCATGAGTGTGGGACTACTCCTAACCACACAGTCCAAACGAAAAGGAACCCGCAATGAATAGGGATACGTTCGACCTCATCGTCACTATTGTGAATAAGAATATGTCCGCGGATATCCTGCAGGCCTCCAAAGAGGCGGGAGCGGAAGGGGGGACTATTGTCTACGGCCGGGGAACAGGGATACATGAGAACAAGACCCTGTTCGGCATCCCCATTGAGCCGGAAAAGGAGCTCATCCTGACCATCGTGCCTCAGGATATAACCAACCAGGTCCAGGAGGCCATCATCCGGGCCGGAGAGCTGGATCAACCCGGAGCCGGCATCCTCTTTGTCCTGGAGCTGAAAAATGTAGCCGGAATCTGCCATCTCTGCATGGAGGAGTCAGAGCAGTCCCTGCAAGGCTCCTCAGATGAGTAACGCCAAGGATCTCTGGCGCGAAGAATGAGCGTCTGGTGAATCCGTTTGTTGGGATCTTCTTTCTTCGGGATCGAAATCGCTCTCGGGATCCCGATCTCGATTTTGACGGAAGATCTCTCTCAGGATCAGTGCATTGAAGGCGTGCCCATTCAGAATCCGTTCCTGGATACACAATAAAGCGACGAACATCGGCATCACGTCGTCTCCCGAATAGAAACCGCCCCCAGCGGGCAGGCCTCGATGCACTCCCAGCAGCCCATGCACATGTCCTGAAAGACCATGGGCGGCTCAAACGGCCCGTCGATCTGTTTCATGACCTTGTAGGTGCAGGCCTTGGCCGCCGCGCATACCCCCTTCTCCGGATCGCACTGTTCCGGGTTGCATGTTTCATAATCCACCATGGCAAAAGACTTCTTGGCTTGCAGATTCATACCCTGTCCTTCTTATCTGTTCTTGTGCTCTCCTGAGCAAGGTCCTGTGCTTTGGCAGGCATGATCAAGATTGATTGCAGGCGAGAGTGGATGATCTATCCGAATATTTTGGATATCTCGTCCTGATTATAATGCGGCAGGGGCTCACGGCTGCCGTTTTTGACCATGTATATACCCGCCTCAGGATCTGTAAACCTGCCGATCCGGGCGGCATTGATCCCGCCGGCTCGCAATTGGTCAATGACTTCATCGGATACCGAAGGATCTGAAGCGATCAAAAGGGCTCCGGAAGCAAAGGTGCCCAGGGGGTCGATTTCGTAGAACCCGCACAAGGCGGCCGTCTCCTCACTGATCGGGATCTGATCGTACCAGACTTCAACACCTGATTTGCTGGCATAAGCCATCTCATGAATTCCGGTGGCGATGCCGCCCTCGGTTGGATC
The DNA here is from genome assembly GCF_000620765.1 of Desulfovermiculus halophilus DSM 18834. NCBI lineage: Bacteria > Pseudomonadati > Thermodesulfobacteriota > Desulfovibrionia > Desulfovibrionales > Desulfohalobiaceae > Desulfovermiculus > Desulfovermiculus halophilus. The sequence continues at coordinate 30,367 of NZ_JIAK01000019.1, read as the reverse complement.
GTGCAGGGCATGGACCTGCGGATACCCGGCGACGATTCGGGAATCCTGAATCACGCTGATGCCCGGGTCGTATAGGTACCTGCGGGCCCGGGCAATCATATCCTCTGAAAAACGCTTTGTGAGTTCTGCACCGCAATCAATGGCCATAATCGATGTGGCCTCTATCGCCGCCCATTTGGTCATGATCAGATCGTCGCCGGGTTTCGCCCCGGATGTCGGTTTCAGCCTGGATTTGTCCACTTCCCCCAGCATCTGCCCGACGACGATGGGGTTGTTCACCCCGCTGGTCACCTCAGTATGCCCGCCGCAAAAGGTGACTCCCAGGTTTTTGCAGCTGGTGGAAATCTGGGCAAAAACCTGCTCAAGCTCATCGCTCCTGGTCTGCTCAGGCATGAGGATCGTGGCCAGAAACCAGACCGGGGTTCCCCCTGTGGCTGCGATATCATTGGCATTTATATGCACAGCATAATAACCGATCTCACCCGTCACATGGGTGATCGGATCTGTCTTGGCGATCAGACAGCGATCGCCCATGTCGATGACTGCGGCATCCTCGCCAATGCCAGGCCCCAGCACGATTCGGGGGTGAGGATGTGTGTACTTGGAAATGAGCCGATCAAGGACAGCAGAATCAATCTTACCTGTTTGGAGTTCATCCATTATGTTTTCTCTTCTCACCTTCAACATACGGTTTAAGAGTCAGAGACAAAAATCTGATTATTCCAGGGCCAGCCAAATGCCCAGCCCCACCAGCAAAGTTCCTGTTATCTTGTTCATTACGCACAAATAGCCGCTCTTTTCCAAAAAAATCCTCAGGGTTTTTCCGCTGCTGGCATAGATTACCAGGCAAACAAACTCGATGAGCAGGATAAGAAAAAGCAGGATGCTCAATTGCGGGACAAGGGGCTGGGATGAATTGATAAAGGGTGGAAGCAGCGAGACCATGAAGGCCCACCCCTTGGGATTGCTTATTGCGGTAACAAAGCCTTGAACCATCAGGGTCTTTCTGGAGGTAGCACTCATCTTGTGCAGACTCTGATCCAGATCCACGCTGCCCTGGTCCCTCCACATCGAAATGCCCAGGAAGAGAAGGTAGCCGCCACCGGCCAGCTTGAATATGGTAAACACCAGGGGGAAGTTGAGCATTAAGGCGGAGATGCCCAGTACGGCCGAGGTTGCCACCAGGCCGACGCCGAAAAGCTCACCCCACATCATATAAAAGGAACGGCGAAGCCCCACGGACATACCCATGGTCATAGCCATGGTCATACACAGTCCAGGCAGGAACGAGACCCCAAAAAAGGTAGGAATGAACACCAACAATATGGATTGGTCAAACATAACCCAGTGTCTATAAAGGACTACGCACGTCTTGAAAAGTCCTGTTCGCCTTCTCGAAACCCTAGCCGTTGCAGACGGACACAGAGATTGGCACCAATCCATCGGCCGGTCAAGGCAGTGCCCCCGCAGCATCGGCCTTGACTTTTCCCGTCCGAACAACCTATACAATTTTCAATTGATGTTTGTAAGATCTAACTTTTACGAGGTCACCCCATGGCTTCAGATATGCGGCACTCGGCAAATCACAGGCCATTGACTCCGGTCATGGAGGACTACCTGGAGACCATCTACGACATCGGGCAGGAAAAAACTTTTGTCCGGGTCAAGGATATCGCCGGCCGGCTGAACGTGAAGATGCCCACTGTGACCAGCATGCTCAAGACCCTGCGGGAGCGGGGCCTGGTCCACTACGGCAAGTACGAGTATGTCGAGCTGACCTCGACCGGTACCGAGGTTGGACGGGAGATGCGCCGGCGACATGAAATATTGCTTCAGTTTTTGACCCATGTGCTCAAAATCGAGCCCCAGGTAGCTGACCAGGAGGCCTGCAAGATGGAGCACGCCCTGAGCGAAGAGACCTTGAGCAGCCTGACCGATTTTATGCACTTTATCCAGGTCTGTCCCCGGGCTGGAGATAAGTGGCTTGAATATTTCGAAGAGTACAGGCAGCAAGGAAAAAGTCCGGACAAATGCCGAGCCAGAGGCAAGGACTTCTCCTGTGAGTTTGTCAATCAAATCAAATCCGTGTCCGACCCAGAGTCCTAGCGACCCCCATTTCGATATCCTTCGCCTCCAAGGTCAGCAAAGCTCCAGGCCCGAGAAGGCCCTGCCAGGTGATGGGCAATTCTAAGCCCTTCAATCCTGGGCACATGCTTTGCCGGACCACCTTGGTCCTTTGGCACACAAAATGTTTGGAAGGCCGAACTTTTTCTTGACAGTGTCACAAACTGGTCATAGTGTGTTTTTTCGCAAAAGGGATTTCTAACTTTGTTTTGCAACTCTTTACCTATGCTGCATGCGTTCATGAACGGCTGGGCTTTGCACGGACCATGACCAGCCAGTTCACAAGAACTGTGGAGATAATCAATGTTTCAAACCAGGGATGCTCCCGGCAGATGGGGATCAATTCTGCGTCGAGCAATGTGCTGCGGTCCTTCGGTTCCCTCACCCCAAAACAGGGCAGATGAAGGAGAAAAATGCTTGGATCAAGTTCGTCCCGGTCAATTTTTTCGCATCGCCCGGGTCAGCGAGGGCCATGGGCTGTGCTGCAAACTGTACGGGATGGGCCTGGTACCCGGGGTTATTCTCACAGTGATCAGCAATTCCGGCCGAGGGCCGGTAGTAATCTCTGTGCAGGGCTCGCGCATCGGACTGGGCCGGGGCATGGCCAGGCATATATGGGGCTGTGTCTGCAGCTGACAGACATTCGATATGTGCAGAAAGAGCTCAGCAGTGCAGGCATAATTTTTTTGGTTCTTCGACATAGCCTGTGGATCTTTGGAGTTTGCCATCTCTTCTGTAGGCAATTCCACAGGCTGCGTCGAAGAGCCCCATTTTTTCTTGACAAACCGACATGCCAGCCAAGGCGCAGGCACGCTTGCGCACCGAAGCATACAAACGATTTCCATACCGATACCGACTGGGAGTGGTTACCCAATCGGATCCTGATAACTATTAACCAATAACTCATAACAGTTTTTCATACAAACCATCTTGGCCCACGCTCAGGACAAAATCGGCTTGAAAAGGTAACTCAACTTACCTTTTTTTATTCTTTACTTGTTAGAACTATCTAATAATTGTTGGCTTGCCATACAAAGAGATCACGGGTCCTGGCAAAGTGTCCTCTACTTGGGCGCTCAGCTGAAAAAAGGCAATAAACTTGGAGAAACAACGAGATGTCTACGACCTTAAGGCATATCCTGCCCGGCAACAGCTGCACCATTACCGCAATATCAGCCGACGGCGGCCTGGGACAGCGTCTTTTTGATCTCGGTCTGCTTCCAGGGCAAAAGATCACAGTCCTGCGCAATGCACCGCTGAAAGACCCGGTTGAAGTGGAGGTGGGCAACACCTTGGTCAGCCTGCGCCGGGAGGAGGCCGCTCAGGTGGAGGTCCAGGCATGAAATCCAAGCCTGCGGTGGTCGCCCTGGCCGGTCAGCCAAACTGCGGAAAGTCCACTGTGTTCAACATGCTTACCGGAGCCCGCCAGCACGTGGCCAACTATCCCGGGGTCACGGTGGAGAAAAAAACCGGCATCTTCACGGCTCACAGCCAGAGCTATGAACTCGTCGATCTTCCCGGGACCTACGCCCTGACCTCCTATTCCCTGGAAGAACGAGTGACCCGGGATTTCCTCTTTTCCCAGGAGCCGGATCTGGCAGTTGGGGTCGTGGACGCCTCCAATCTGACCAGGCATCTGGCCTTTCTGCTCCAGGTCATGGAGATGGGCCGCCCGGTTCTGGCTGTGATGAACAAAATGGACGTGGCCAGGCGGGCCAACATACAACTTGATCTTTCAGCCCTGGAAGACAAACTCCAGGTGCCGGTCATCCCCACCGTAGGTTCTTCCGGGCAGGGCAAACAGGAGCTGCAGGAGGCTATCCACCAGAGTGTGCAGGGAAAAGCATCTATTGCCGCAAACCCTGTGGACTATGGGTCCCTGGAGAAGGATATCCTGGCTCTGCGCTTCAGTCTGGAGCAGTTCAATGTCGCGTCCCCGGCTACTTCCCGCTGGCTGGCAGTCAAGCTTCTGGAGGGAGACACTCAGGCCAGGGAATGGCTGCAAGAGCATGCTGATCAGGCCCAGGAGCTCCTGGCCGAAGCCGATTCCAGGAGCCGGGAGTTTGCCCAGGACCATGGTCAGTCTGTGCAGCAGCATACTGGGCTGTGCCGCTACAACCGGGCCAAAGAAATCCACGACGCAATAAGTTCAGCCCAGAGCACCAGGCTGGCCAGGTTCACGGACCGCATCGACAGCATTGTCTGCCATAAGCTCCTGGGGCCGATCATCCTGGTGGCGGTCATCTATCTTTTGTATCAGCTGTCCATTGTCCAGGGGTACAAGGTGACCAACTATACCTGGCCCATCCTGGAATGGATCAAGGGCCTGGTAGCCTCGGTCCTGCCCCAGTCAGGATTTGTGTTTGATCCCGTGCTCCGCAGCCTGGGCCTGTGGTTCATGGACAGTGTGAATGCCCTTTTGAACTACATCCCCATCTTCCTCATCCTTTTTGCCCTGATCGCCTTTTTGGAGGATGTGGGCTACATGCCCAGAATGGCCTTTCTCATGGACCGCCTATTCAAGCGCTTCGGCCTGCACGGGCAGTCCACCCTGCCCATGGTCCTGGGCGGGGTCTATGTGGGCGGATGCGCGGTCCCGGCGGTCATGTCCACCAAGGGCATTCCGGACGACCGGGCCAGGCTGGCCACCATTTTGATCATTCCCATGCTCAACTGTCTGGCCAAGGTTCCCCTGTATATTCTGCTGGTCAATGCCTACTTCCCGGGCCACAAAGGCCTGGCCATGTTCTTTATCTCCACCATCACCCTGTTCATGGCCCTGCCGGTGGCCAAGATCCTGAGCATGACCGTGCTCAAGAACCGGGAGACCGCCCCGTTTCTGATGGAAATGCCCAGCTATCACCTGCCGACGGTCAAGGGGGTCCTGGGCCGCTCCCTGGAACGGACCTGGCTCTTTGTGCGCAAAATCGTGACCATTGTGGCTGCCGTAGCGGTCATTGTCTTTGTCCTCCTGCGCTTTCCAGGCTTAAACGAACAGCAGGAGGCAGACTATGCCCAGCGGGCCGGCCAGGCAGTAGCTGCCTTTCAAGATGCCCTGCAGGGCACGCCCTATGCCGGAGAGTTGCCGGATCAAACGGCTGTGATGCGCCTGCTCCGCTTCCAGGATGAATACAAGCAGGCCCGCAGACAGGTCGGCAGCCGGCAGGAATCAGAGCAGATCAATAAAAAATTTGAAGCCAAGAACCCGGATTTCTACACCATTGTCAAACGGGGCCGCAAACCGGCTGCAGCCAGACAGGCCGGCCGGGCCGTACAGACCCTGGACCGGGAGCGCATGAGCCTGCGCCGTGAAATCCGCTCTCAACGGATAGATGCCAGCTTTCTGGGCCAGATCGGACGGGCCCTTGAGCCGGTGACTCAGTGGGCAGGATTTAACTGGCGGATTAATGTCTCATTGCTCAGCGCCTTAGCGGCCAAGGAATCCCTGGTGGCCACCCTGGGAGCCATCTACCAGCAGGATGAGGACAGCTCAGGCAGCCTGGAATCCAGGATGAAGGAACAGGAAAAGGGCTACACCCCTTTGCACGCCCTGGCCCTGATCCTGTTCATGGCCCTGTATCCGCCCTGTCTGGCCACCTTGATCGGGATCAAGATCCAGACCCTGTCCACCAAGTGGATGCTCTTTTCCCTAGCTTATCAGATCAGCCTGGGTATCGGGGTGGCTGTTTTGATCTTTTCCGGCGGACAGGCCCTGGGCCTGAGCGGCCTGCAGGCCATGTTCGGATTCTACGCCCTGATGGTCCTGATAACCATCGGGATGGGGCTTATACCTCATGCGAAGCGTCAGCAAGATGACAGATGACTTTTGTTTCTCCGCCTCGTGGGCCAAGACATGCTTGGCCCCTACGGTTTTTCAGCTACGACTGGGATATCAGCCGTAGGGGCGGGACCTTGCTTGCCCGGTGAAATCTGATCCCGTTAGGGCATTTCACTGGATGTCCGTCCAGGCACAAGAGGGCGAATGATTATTCGCCCCTACTCTTGATGCGCCAGCTTCATCCTGGATCAAACTGGCGGCTTCTAACGAATTCGACAGTCAAAAGCTATTACATAGGCATTTGTTTTTATCAACGATAGTCTAGGGACAAGCCGGATGTTGTAATTTTCATCCTATCTTGTTGATTTTATTTTTATAACCGTGAACCGTAAACCTAGAACTTTGAACCGGCAAGACATCAACCAACAAACTAAAATCACAGGAGGTTCGTTATGCGTACGTTGTATTTGTCCTTTTTAACCGCAGCTTTGTTCGTCTTGACAGCCACCGGAGCCCTGGCTCACACCCCGTTGTGCTCCTGCTGGGACAATGGAGACGGAACCATCACTTGCGAAGGTGGCTTCTCCGATGGCTCCAGTGCCGCTGGGGTGGACATGTATATCCTTCAGAACGGGAATAAAGTTATCTCTGGAGAAATGGACGATTTCTCCGAGTTTACCTTTGAGGAGCCCGGTGGGAACTACACAGTAGTTTTTGATGCCGGTAAGGGGCACAAGGTGAAGATCAAAGGCAATGAAATTTACTAACCATCGTACACGAACCATCAACCAAAGGACACATATTAACCGACAAGAGGGAACAGTTGTCTGGCAACAGGTATGAGTTATATATGGGAATTCGTTCCATTTTATAGCCATCAACGATTGCCTGGTAACTAATAACAGATAACCAATACCTACAACAGGAGGTTTTTACATGAAAAAGCTGTTCACGTGCACCGCAGTCCTGGGAGTTCTGTTCTGGATGAGCCTGCCGGTTCAGGCCCATTTTCAGACCATCTACACCCCCGAGTCTGCTCTGGAGCGGGGAGGGGCCATTGAGCTTAAAATCTTCTTTACCCACCCCTTTAAAGCCGGGCATACCATGGATATGCACAAGCCTGAAGAGTTCTTTGTCCTCCGCAAGGGACGAAAAACTGACTTGATGGACTCCCTCAAACCCATCACCTGGACCAGCCTGGACAACAGCGGCAAGGCCTATGAAGCCAGCTACCGCTTGCGGGGCATGGGGGACAATGTCTTTTGCCTCACCCCTGCACCGTATTACGAAGGCGAGGAAGACAGTTACATCCAGCAGATCACCAAGGTGGTAGTCAATACGGCCGGCTTTCCCACGGACTGGGATTCGGAGATCGGCTTGCCCACCGAGATTGTACCCCTGGACAAGCCCTACGCCCTGTGGACCGGCAATGTCTTTCGCGGCGTGGTCAAAAGCGACGGCAAGCCGGTGCCTCATGCCGAGATCGAGGTTGAGTACTTAAATCATGAACCGCTGATGGACCAAAACGCTTTTGCCCAGGAAGCCGAGGTCGAGGCGCCTCAAGACGCCTTTGTGACCCAGACCATCAAGGCTAATGTGAACGGGGAGTTTACCTACGCTCTTCCTGAGGAAGGCTGGTGGGGTTTCTGCGCCTTAGGCACAGGACCGGACACCGAATACAAAGGCAAGGCCCTGTCCCAGGATGCCGTGATCTGGGTCCAGGCCCGGGACATGGAATAAGCAAACCCGCGGCCGCATTTTTTTTTTGCGGCCGCGGTTAGAAATTTCTAATTATGATTGATATATCTTTCCAGGGACCTTTTTGGGAGGCTCTCATGCAGACCGCTCTTCTCATGCTCATATGTGCGATAGCCGCAGGATATCTTGCTTTACGCCTGTACCGGACCATGAAGGTCGAATCCGGGGGCTGCTGCGGGTGCTGCATCTGCCGGGAAGCTCCGGCAGCAGAGGAGGAGCACAACCGAGATAGCATCTGCAACTGAGACACGTAATGTGGCCTCCATTTCCGGGAAGGTGCCTCGAACCAGGTTGCGTGGCTCTTTCAGGGCCTGAAGAGAACACAATAACTCAAATCCCAACGAAGGAAAAAAACATGAACAAAATTTTTCATACCCTGATCTGGACAGCAGCCTTGGGCATGGTGGCTGGGCCGACCATGGCCCAGGACATGTCCAACAACGAGCTGATGCAGGAGCTGAAAAAGACCCAGAACAGGCTGCAGAAGCTGGAGCAGGAGCTGCGGGATAGACAAGATTCTTCTCCTTCACAGGTCGAAGAGAGCCCCCGCGACCTGCAGGGCATTTCCGAGCGAATACGCAAGGTGGAGGACAAGCTCCAGGACACCCCCCTACTGGGCGGGCTGTCCGATCGCCTGAGCATCAGCGGAGTTATTGAGGCTGAGGCCGGCTATGAAGACACGGACTATGACGATCCAAGCAAAGAGGATGAAGACTCCAGCGATATCACCCTGGCCACAGTGGAACTGGGAATTGACGCCGATATTTCCAAGTACGTCAGCGGACATGTCCTCTTGCTGTGGGAAGAGGACGACACCGAGCCGGTGGATCTGGATGAGGGCTACATCACCCTGGACGGTGCGGACAAGCTGCCCATGTACGCCAATATCGGAAAGCTCTACGTCCCCTTTGGCAACTTTGGCACCCATTTCATCAGCGATCCCCTGACCCTGGAGCTGGGGGAAACTCGGGAAAGCGCGGTGCAGGCCGGCTGGGGCAACGATTATTTCGATATCAGTGCTGCTGTGTTCAACGGGGATGTGGATGAATCTGGAGAGGACAACCATGTGGAAAGCTATGTGGCCAATGCGGCGGTTAGCCTGCCGGAAAACACCCTCCCCGGTCTGAATATCAGCTTTGGAGGGTCCTACATCTCCAACATCGCGGACAGCGACGGCCTGGAGGGCGAGGTCTCAGGAGATCTCGCGGATTATGTCCCCGGCCTGGGAGCCTTCCTGAGCTTGTCGTATGAGGAACGCATTTTTCTGGAAGCAGAATACGTCGGGGCCCTGGACAATTTTGAAGCCGGCGAGCTTGGTTTTGATGCGGGACAGCACATGGAGCCCCAGACCTGGAACTTTGAACTGGCCTTTGCCCCTGCAGAGAGATGGACTCTGGCCGCCCGCTACGAAGGCGGGGACGACCTGGGCGATTTTCTGCCCGAGACCCAGTACGGGGCGGCGGTCAGCTACAGCCTGTTTGAAAACACAGCCCTGGCTGTGGAGTATCTGCATGGGGAGTTTGAAAACGACGACGAGCAGGATCGGATAACCACCCAGCTGGCGGTGGAGTTCTAGGCGGAGAGCACCGGTTTCTTCCAAAAGACCTTGTTGCCCGGGGGGGCATCTGCTCATGAGGGCACAAAGGTGTTTACTCTTTGCAGGCTACACTCAGCTGCGCGGGAAATACATTCCAGCTAGCACCCCTCTGCAAGCGGCCTGCCGGAATGGACACTTCAGGCAGGCCGCCTTTCGCACAAAGTTATCCCGCCTCCTCGACTCGATCAGGAATCACATCCAGGGCCTCCCGAATGTGACTGCAGAAGATATTCCCGATACCCGGCAGCTCACCCATGCCCCGGGAATCCAGACGAACCCCTATTCCGGAGGCTTCAAACATGGACTTCCAGGAATCTTCCTCAGCTGCGCACAAATCCTCCTGAAAATGCACCCCGGCCACCAGCATGAAAGGCACCAGGCAGACTTTGGAAAATCCGGCTTTGAGCACATCATCGACAACCTCCTCGGCCTCGGGGCAGCCCTCAACCGCCCCCACAAAGACCCGGCCGTGCAGATGCTTGCGGGCCATGCGCTCCAGGGCCGGATAGGCGGCCCAGATCGCGTGATCTGTCCCGTGTCCGACCAGAACCAGGGCTTCATCCTCATCCGCCTGCACCTCATCCAGCAGAGCCCTAAGCGCGGCCAGATAGTCCTGGGGCGAATCCAGCAAAGGCAGACCGATGGATGTGCGCACCGAGCAATCTTTGACCTCATCCACCAAACGGTCGAACTCGTGCCCGCAGACCAGGTGCAGGGACTGGACCACGGCCCACGCATGCCCGGCCTGAGAAAGCTCATGCAGTACCTGATGCGGATGCTGATACGTGTGACCTTGCTTGTTTTGTATTCGGTCCCGGACCATGCGGGAGGTAAAGGCCCAATGCACCGGATGATCCGGAAAGCTCTCCTTTACCTTGGCGTCCAAAAGATCATAGGTCCGCCTGGCCCGGGTCGTGGTCCCAAAGGCGGCCATGACGATAGGTATATTCATCTTTTCTCTCATGCTTATGCCCTCAGCTACGCTGGAAGGAAGTTCCTGCTTTCTTTGGGAGCGAATCAGTCCAGAACGTGCCTTGACTTAGTCTTCCACTTAGTCCATGCTTGCACACGGAGGTCATTATGCCAACGATTATCAATGTCCATGAAGCCAAAACCCATCTTTCCAAATTGTTGAAAAGGGCCCATGAAGGGGAGGAGATAATCTTGGCCAAGGACGGCAAACCGTATGCCCGACTTCTCCCCCTGGAAGACATGCAGCCCCGGGTTCCAGGCCTTATAGACGGATGGATAGATGATTCTTTCTTTGAGTCTCTTCCGGAAGACGAGCTGAATGCATGGGATCAATAAGCGGCCACAAATCAGCGTATCTTTTGGATACTCATACCCTTTTGTGGTGGCTGACCAATGATCCCAAGCTATCCGCCCGGGCCTTTGAAATAATTCAAGCCCCACACAATGCAATCCTGGTCAGCAGTGCTTCAGGCTGGGAAATTGCAACCAAATACCGCTTGGGAAAGCTGCCTCACGCATCGGACGCAGCAACTCGTCTGCCCCAACTTCTGCACAAGGCACGTATGGAAACCCTGCCCATGACCATGGAACATGCTTTGGCCGCAGGAGCACTGCCGGGACCCCACCGAGACCCCTTTGACCGTATGCTCATTGCCCAGGGCCAGATTGAGGACCTGCCTATCGTCACCTCCGATCCGGCCTTTGCCCACTACTCTGTAGAACTGGCCTGGTAAACAAGGTGTCTCCTTTCCTTAACTAGCTGACATGTAAAAACAAAGCGTCAGCTGCATTTTTACCAGGAGATAATCACCCCGACAATGCTCTGGTGCATTGGTTTTGGATCAATCTCTCGTGTTGCCCCTTCGCATCCCCAGCCCGAACAGTCCGATGATGAGCAGGATGATCAAAGAGGCGAACCACTGCACGCCGGAGGAGGCCAGTTGCGTGCTCTTGTCCTGTTTATCCTTTCTTTCCATCTTGTATCCTGTGACCTCCTGCTGTTCTGCGCCCCCGGACGTCTTCTGTTCTGAGTCATTGACCCTTTTCTTTTGCGGCTGGTCCTTGCTTTGCTTGCGGGAGGGTCGTTGCAGGCTTTGCTGCAGCTTCTGCTGCAGGGCTTCCCGGGCCTGAACCTGCTGGATCAGCTTTTGCCCCGTAGCCTGCTCCACAGCCAGCTTGAACTCTTCCACCATCTGCGGAGACATGACCCCAGGCAGGGAGATGACGTTAACCACCATCTGATTGAGCATGGGGTTGTTGCAGGTGTGGTCACAACAGGCCACGCCCTTGTCTACCACATTTAAGGCATACTCAGCCGCCAGCTTCTTTTTCACCTTGTCTTCAGCCTGCCAATACCCTTTGCGCACCGCCTCTAGCATGCGGGCCGTGATGGACTGGTAGGCCCAGGGATTGGATTCATTCATGAACTCTTTAACATTCTGGCCGTACTTGTCCTGGACATAGACCGCATAGGTCTGTTCCCACTTGGCCTCGTCCACAGCCTGGGGTGTGGTCACCTGCCAGCCCCACATGTAGTCCACAAACTTGGACATCTCCCGGGCTCCGGCATAGTCCTCCTTTTTCATCCCTTCTATCCACTCCGGGTTCAAATACCGGGTGCGCAGCTCCCGTCCTAGGGTCTTGGCCGCATCTTCCACCTCTACCTGCCCGGCCTCTTGCTGCTGGGTGATCAAGGTGTCCGGGGCCTGGCCGCTTTCAGTGCGCACGGCCAGGGACAACCCGCCCAGGTACTGAAACATATCGTCGTTGTCCATTGTTCCGTACACATTGGAAGACCGGGAATGGACTGTGGTATCCACAGAGGCAAGGTTGTCTTTGAATACCTCCTGGGCCGACTGGCCCCACATGCCCTGACCAAAGGCATACCCCACCCGGTTTTCATAGACCTCGGCGATCTCCTGTTCCGACTTCCAAAGCCCGGAGGCTCCGGTCATCTCCGAGACCCCGGTGCCGTAGGACCCGCTCTTTTCAGAGAAGATACGCACTGTAGACAGTCTGTCCGCCTTCTCCTCTGTCATCCCCTGGGCTCGCAACCGACGTTTGAGGCTGGCACTGTGCTCGCGCAGAAGATTTTTGATATCGGTCTGCACCGCCGCCTTTTGCACTGCCCTGTCCAAAAAGCGCATCTTGTTCGGGAACAAATCCCGGTACAGCCCAGAAGGATTGATCAGGACGTCAATGCGAGGACGGTCCAGCTCCCGACCGGGAATAACCTCGGTCCCGGTCACCCGGCCCGAGACGTCCCAGGTGGGCTTAATCCCCAAAAGACTGAGGATAGTGCTTTCATTGACCCCTTCGTTGCGGATAGTCTCTGTGGCCCACAGCACCACAGCCACCTTCTGGGGGTAGGTCCCGTTTTTTTCCAGGGAGGCGTTGATCATCTGCCGGGCCGCTTTTTTGCCCAGCTTCCAGGCTGAACGCGAGGGGATCTTCTGGGGATCAAATCCGAAAAAGTTCTTCCCCGTGGGGACAGCTGAGGGGTTGCGCACCGGATCGTTGCCTTCACCGGCCGGTATGTATCTGCCTTCCAGACCCGCAAGCAGCCGTTCGATCTCCAAATTTCCAGACTCGGCAAGCGAGCTGCGGATCTTAGCGGGCGAGCTGTCTGTAATATGTTCTGTGATGGTCTCTACGGTATCGGTCAGGGCCTGACCTTGGGGCGAGCGGCCGAAGGTGTGCAGACCATAGGGCATAAGGTTGCCCTTGAGTTCAAGAAGATAATGCTCGATTTCCTCCAAGGCGTTGGAATCATAGGTAGTAATTCCCAGATCCGTGTCCAGACCCAGCTTACGGGTTACGGCCTTGATCTCCTCCAGCTTGGCCTCGGCAGTTTGGCTCTGCATGGCCTGAGAGCGGTTGTAGCCGTTGATCAGATCGTAGAGACGACGGTACTCCTGATACAGACCGCCCTTGCGCAGAGGCGGAGTCAGATGGTCGATGATCACCCCCCGGCCTCTGCGCTTGGCCTGAATCCCCTCGCCTACGTCGTCTACAATGTAGGGATACAGGTTGGGGATGTCTGTGAGCATAACCTCCGGAGGACAGGATGGGGCAAGGCCGGCCTGCTTCCCAGGTAGCCACTCGTAGGTGGCATGGGTGCCCAAGTGAATCATGGCATCGGCCTCGAACTCATGCTTGAGCCACAGGTAGGCTGCAATATACTGATGGTGAGGCTGCAGGGTGGGATCGTGATACAGCTTCATGGGCTCATCCCCCCAGCCCCGGGCCGGCTCGGGCAAAAGCAATACATTGCCCAGACGGAATCCGGGAATGATGAGCTCCCGGTCCTTAATCATTATCGAGGACTTCTCCACCGGCCCCCACTGTTCCAAGACCTGGCTCCGGAATTGGGCTGGGAGGCGGGAAAACCATTTTTTGTATCTGGACACCGGCAGGCGGATTACTTTTCCCTCCACAAGTAGCCTGTGCAGCTCTCCCGGAGCCCAGCTGCCGATATTTCGCCCGTATTTGAGCACTAGATCCTTGAGCTCCTTTTCTCCTGGCAGCTCCTTTTCATCTACTTGATAGCCTTCGTCCTGCATACGTCGCAAAATCCGCTCCAAGCTACGAAAAACATTCAGGTAGCTGGCCCCGATGTTCTGCTTCCCCTGGCTGTGATTGTAGTACAAAACGGCCACCTTCTTGTCCTCGTTGGGCATGGTCTGTAGCTTGCGCCACATCCGCAGCCTGGGCAGAAGGCGGTCCAGACTGTCTGTAATCACCCGAGAACGGGTAATCTTCCGGCCTGTTTCTGGGTCTGTGACCTCTACCGGGCCAGTCAAGGGCGTGGGCTCGATCAGCCCGGATATCTCCGGGTTGGCCATGGTCCAGACCACATGCATGGGCGGGATGCCCTGTGGGTTTTCCCGCCACTCGGATATGGTCTGCCCATACAGATTGACTACGTTCACAACCGGGACATCCAGTTCCTGCAGGGCCTTTTGCACTGAGCTATTTACTGCCGAATAAAACTTGAGGGAAAAAGCCAGGATACAATCCACCCGGGAAGAACGGCTTTCATCCAGGAGCAGGGAGGTCAGCACCTCTTCGTCCCGGCCGAAACAGACGGCCACATTCCATCCCGCCTTTTCCACCTCCTGAATCAGGGTGTCCACAGCCTGTCTTTGCCCCGGAATCAGGGAGGAGGAAAAGAGCATCAATCCCAGCCAGGGCTTTTCTGCCTCTCCAGGCCCTTTACCCATGTACCATTTGTGATAAGCGGAAAAGCTAGTAAATGTTGAGTCGGCCTCAGGATGGTACATGCCGGTCTGCGGTCGCTTGTGCACTGGATCGTACCCAACGGATGCATCCAGCTGGTCGTGGATGACACGACGGAGCATGTTGTGGATGTTTTGCACCGAAAGATTTTGAAAATAGGCCTGAATCGTTGGCTCAAAGCGAAAACCCTTGCTTTTCAGCTTCTGGTCGTCATTGGAGCCGCGCAGGGCATAGACCGGCCTAGACTGAGTATTCACATTTTCCAGGAGATAGTCAGTGATTTGAGGCTGCATCACATCAGCCACAATGACCTCCGAGCCCTGGATGAATTCCCGGGCGGCTTGACTGTCTTGAATATCTGCATGGGTAAAAAAGCAGACCTTGATGTTTTTTGGCGGATACAGCTTTTTCAGGGCCTCGTTTACCGCATAGGAATCGGCATCAATAACCAGAAGGGCAACCTCGTCGGCGTGGGACAAGGAAGGGAGAAGCGCACATACACAAAGGATAAGAAGTACATATTTAAGCATGGTTATCACTTCACAGAAAGATGAGATCCGCTTGCCTTTTCCCTCATTGCCCGCCACTGCACTCCATTCAAAATCCCGTTCAAGGCCGTCTCCAGGGCTGGGGGAAGCTCAGAGAGACAACCCTTTGCGGAGGACTATGCAAAACCACTTCTTTCCCAACATCGTCTGCAAATTCAATAAGTTCAGCTGCAGATGGCAACGCAACAACAACCAAACAACAACACAGCAACAAGCGGAATAGATTGAGCCTCCAGGTATAATGCAGGCAAAGCCTTGAGCTATGCTTTTGCCTCATGATCACTCCTTATACATATGGTTATATGAACCTCGGGACATCCAGGCGACCCTGAGATTCATTCGTCCGGCACATAGACCATGCTTCCGTCCTCCAGACGGTAGGCTGTGCCCAAGCGCTCCCCAAGGCCCTGGGCCTGTTTCTTGGTCACCTTTCTGGCATCGATTTTGGTTCCTTTTTTGGTGATGATCTCCATCTGCCCGCTTTTGCTTTTCTTCATAATAGTCAGCTCTGAATCCTTGCTGAACAGATCTTGGAGGTGGTAGGCGGAAAACAAAGTGAATATAAGCCCGACAATGAACACCAAACCTACATCAAACAGATTGGCCACTCCAGTCAATGGATCGCTTGTTTCAGTCTGCTCTCCAAAACAAGGCTTCGAAGCGCCAATCACCCTTCGCTTGGCATGCATAAAACGCATACATCCATCCATTTGAATACAAGTTGTTTGCATGAAAAATGGTGCACCGCGGAGACGCTGATAACGCTGAGTTGAGTTTTATTTATCTTTGCGGCTGAAATAGACGGCAAATATAAAACTGCTCACTGCTTTGCAAGTAGAAAGATAGCATTGTTAACATGCTAAGCTTACGGAACATTTGCCCACAGGACAGAGCCAATTTATTTTTCGCCCTCTCAGCGAAAAATAAAAAATCCCTCTCTTCTGCGTCCTCAGCGTCTGTACCCGATCAGGGGGTGATGACAGCGTTGGTATCACCGGTCATTGCGAGGCGGCTTCGCCGAAGCAATCTCCAGCGCATCACCGTCCCGGACAAAACCAGGAGATTGCTTCGCTGTGCTCGCAATGACGGTCTATTCTTAGGTTTTCCAAATCCCCTGAATGCTTACCAGCGTCTCTGCGGTGGGCTACTCCATAGAGGCCGCAGAAAACGCACAAGAAAAAACCCAGTAAACGCTTACGGTTGTATGCTTTATTGTACCTGCGCTTTGGCAGGTCTGGGAGGTGGTGTGGTTGCCAAAAGACTAGCAGCTCCTTTTTTATGGGAGCTATCCCTGATGCACAGCCATTTTGGTCTCCATGGTCCGCGGCTCGGCTTTCTTGGGTCCTTTGGTCAGCTCCTCTTTGCCCTGTTGCGCCTTGGTCAATACCTCAGTAGCCAGCTCGATATTCTTAATATCCTCCTCTGCCCAGCGCGCTTTGACGGTCCACATGCAAAAAGCCAGCAGGCCCAAGGCCAATCCGACTACGGTGGTGGTAAAGGCAATGACCAGATCCGAAGTCAACCTGGACATATCCCCCTGACCCAATGCAGCCAAACCAGTACCCATGGGAATCAGGGTTCCGATCAGGCCCAGGCCCGGAGCCACCCTGACCACGATGCGCAATCGGTCCATGGACTTCTGGATACTCAAAACTGTATCTTGAAGGAGGTTCTCAATTGCTTCATCTGTATGCTGCAGGTCGAAGTTCAGGTTATAAAGTTTAGCTACATACTCGCGGACTCGGGGAGACACACACATCTGGCCCTGTTCTGAAAGGATCTTATTCGGCAACTGCTCAGGCGGGACGCGGGGCAGACGCATCCGTTGTACCCACTGGGCAAAGAACCCTCCACTATAGACAATGACCCAGAGCAGTAGAACAGATAGCAAAAACAAAACCGGATACAGAAGGGAGGAAGAGATCAGATAGATAAATGTTTTCAATAGGGCGCCAAAATCCATATGCATTGTCCTTCATAAGTGATATCTATTTTCATTCTCTTTTATATCCAGCCCAAAAACCGGCTGTAAACAGAACCACTACACAA
Source organism: Desulfovermiculus halophilus DSM 18834 (assembly GCF_000620765.1). NCBI lineage: Bacteria > Pseudomonadati > Thermodesulfobacteriota > Desulfovibrionia > Desulfovibrionales > Desulfohalobiaceae > Desulfovermiculus > Desulfovermiculus halophilus. Next base: position 13,302 of record NZ_JIAK01000019.1, on the reverse strand, counting down.
CCTGATACTCCGAGGATCTGCTCCATGGTCGTAGTGGTTTTCTCAGTTTCATAAGAAGCCAATCTGTAGATTTCGTCCAGCTGTCCAAACTGAGGCATGAGCACAACAGCCAACACAAAAAAAGCAGCAATAGCCAGCATGGCCCCGCCAAGCATGTATTCCGGCTGGCTGTTCTCTTGCCGCGCAAGCAGGCTAAACACCATGGCTGTTCCAACCCCCAGACCGACAAAACCGGCCCAAGCTCCGGCCAGGGCAGAAAATCCAGCAACAGGATACAGGGAAAGGAGCAGCGAAACATTGAGAAAAATGACCAAAGCGCAGACCGGACAGGGCAAAACCAGAAGCGCCCATCCCCAGGCAGCAGCCTTTCCGCCTCTATCTTGAACGAGCAGCAAAAGCCCCCATATAATAAGCAGTGCGGCTAGAAAAACATGCGCAAGCATTCCGGAGCGGAGCACATGCTGCAGGGTCTGAAAATGGTTGAGAAGGACCAGCTGCTGAAGGATCCACCAGGAGGACAAGAAGATCCCGGCATACAGTGCGGCATAGATGCACAGGGCAATGACCTTTTCCCAAGTGGATCCCAGCCGGGCCTGCAGCAGGTAATGCAGGCCCAAGCCGTTTTTGACCGCAAAAATGCTCAAAGAGAAGGCAAGTCCGAGGATCAGGGCTTTGAATTCCATATGCAATCACGCAAAATAAGGGAAAGGACATGTCAAAATGTCTGGCATGTGCACTGAGGGATCCGTCAGAACATATGTATTTCACAGGTCATCCGAATCCTTCAGCAACAAACAGCAGAATTTCTGCGCAACGCTTCAAGCTTAGAAGGAGTACTCCATACCCAGGACAAAGCTTCGCCCGGGCATAGGATAGCCCTTGACATACGAATAGTCCTTGTCGAACAAATTACGCACCTCGCCGCGCAAAGAGAGATCACCGTAGGAATTGAAATCAAGGATTCTTTTTTGGACAGTCAAATTGGCAACGGTAAATCCACCTTTTTCCACTACTGGCCCTGACCAGCTACTCTCCCAGTCCTGGACATCTTGATCACCTGTGTAGGCAAAGTTCAGTCTGGCCATAAATCCATTCATGTCCGAGACTGACAAGCCATAAGAAAGGTTCACATCCGAGATATAGAGCAGATCCTCTCCGGTCTCCTCATCTTCGTACTCGGTCAGATACGTAACGTTCACATAAGGCGTTATGCGCCAATCCCAATTCCATAATGTGGCCAGATCATAAGAAAACTCACCTTCAAAACCAGAAACCGATGCTTCGCCGATATTCTCCCAGGTCTGCACTCCGCCTGGTCCAGCCACCTGCTGAATCTTATCCTCAAAGTCGGTGGTAAAATACGTTACCGATGCGTCCAAGGCCCCAAAGTACACATCAAGCCCTGCTTCATAGGTTTCGCTTGTTTCCGGATCCAAATTGGGGTTTCCCTTGTACTGCGACCAACCGGAGCTGAAATCTCCTGCCAACTGTTTGGCGCTGGGCATTTTGAATCCTTCACCATAGTTAGCTCGCAGCTTGACATTATCTAAGAGAAAATAGGCCACACCCACTCTGGGCGCAATGTTTTCGTCATCTTGTGAGCCACCTTGCCCTTCTTTGACCTCGACTTCGTAATCGTCGTAACGGGCACCTCCGGAAAAAATAAGCCGTTCGTCCAAAAATTTGACCTTGCCCAGAAGAAAATAGGAGGGATTGTCGTACTCAGTTTTCATCGGATCGTTGTCCGAGTCGATCTCGTAGTTCACCCAGTCCAGACCGGCTGTCAGCCTATACTGTCCAGGGCTCCAGGTTACCTGGGCCTGAGCGCCTTGCTGATCTGTTTCTGTTGTAGAAGATCCGCCTGTATCAAATCCATTGGGATCGCTTCCAATCGGGTCGTACCAGGTGTTTTCGTCTTCTCCAACAAAATACCTGGCTCTCCATTGAAATAAGCCATCCCTCGTCTCTCCGTCATAGATAAAGTCTACCGATTCGTTGGACTTATCGTTATAGTCATCAAGATCATTCTGGCTCAGATAGCTTGGGTTGCCGAGTTCATCAGCATCAAATCCGGTGTAGATGACCCCGATCCGGTTGTTGGGCAAAAATTCATATCCAAGATTGAGGCTTCCGCTCAATTTTTCGTCGTACCCAGTATTCTCATACTCCTCGCCATCCGCTGTATCATAGTCATCCTGCGTGCTCCGACGTATGGCCCCGGAAAAGTCGAATTTACCTATTTCTCCAGATATCCCGGCGGCTTCCTCTTCGTAACCATAACTTCCCAGTTCCCCCCGAACATGACCAGAAATCTCGCCTTTACCCTGCTTGGTAATCACATTGATTACCCCACCGATAGCCGCTGAGCCGTACTGAACCGAGGCCGGACCGCGGATAATTTCCACACGCTCAATATTTTCAGTCATGACCTTGGCCGCATTTCCGGTCCCTGCCCGGCGGCCGTTGAGCAGAATGAGGACGTGACCTTCCAAGTCATTGCCATGAGTTTCAGTTCGAAAGCCTCGGATGCCGATTGACGTCAATGCCCCAGGATAGTGCTGAAAATGACCGATATTTTTTTCCAGCAGCAGCTCCCCCAGGTCTCGTGCCGAGGACTGCTTGATCTCCTCTTCATCCACGACTGTAATATTTGATGTCACTTCCCGCTTGGGCTCCGGCAGGCGACCGGCAGTCACCACCATCTCTTCCATGGACATGGTGTCTTCGTCTTCGGAAGCTCCGGCTGGCATGGATGTCAGAAGCAAAAAACCACAGATACCCAAGGCCACATACAGCTTGTAACTCATCCCTTCCTCCAATATTTCCATGTGAAACATTTACTTGTAATGCTCCATCACGTCCTTGAGATGCATGACCCAAATACCTGCGAGATTGTCATACTCTGCGGTACCCTTGAGGACCGGCTCACATTCAATCCCGGATTCTTCCAGGACTGACTTCCAGGAGTTCTTCCCGTCCCCGGCCATATCATTTCGGACATGGTCTCCGGCCACAGCCATAAAGGGCAGAAGATAAGCCTTTTCAATACCCTTTTCTTTGAGCTCAGGAAGGATTGTATCCAAAGACAACGATCCCCCGATTGTGCCCATATAGACATTGGAATCTTTTTGCTGCAGCTCATAGGCCATGGCCTGATAAAATGCGTTGCTGGGATGATAGGTGCCGTGGCCCATGAAGATGACCGCCTCATCTTTGCTCCGCTCTTTAGGGATATTGTTCAGCAAGGCCCGGCGCACATGTTCAAGGCTGTGAGGTGTCGATAAGAGCGGATATCCGAGCATGATCCGTTCAAACCTGTCCATGGCTTCGAATGCATTAACCACAGACTGCAGCTCGTGGAACTCCGCTCCGGCAATGGTATGCAGGGACTGCACGGCCACATGGGTAAAGCCCTCATCCAGCATGTCGGCCAGGGCCTGGATCGGAGAGTCCAGGTCTTTTCCCTTTTTGCCCAGCTTTTTGCGGACCATTTTGGAGGTATATGCCCAGCGGACCGGTATCTTCGGAAAGGTCTCTTCGACCTGGTCTTCAATGCTGTCAAAGGCGGCCTGGGCCTGTGGATAGCTGGAACCAAAGGCCACCAGCAATATGCCCGCCTTATCTTTTTTGTCTTCCTTATGCCCATGGTGCCCGTGTCCATGGCTGTGCCCGAGCCTATCACCGGGCCCATGGGCCGAGACCGAACCACCGGACACGATCAGGCCCAGAAAAAAAGCCAGCATCAATGTGTTCAAGACAATGTTTCCCTTGCGCATACAGTCCTCCTTCTCTTATTTTTTTGTGTTCCCTGGATGAAAATTGCAGGAGCAGAGTCGCAGGGAGCTCCGACCCTGCTCCCGGCTACAGGTTGGAGTGGATATGGAATATAAAAAAAATCCCCGGATCGAACATTTGTTCGATCCGGGGATTTCCCGTTTTTATCCTCGGATACGACTTCAGGCCGGCTTTGACCACGAAAGCCGTCACCTCTTTCAGCACTTGGGCAGGTCTTCTGACTCCCGGATCATCCTCCAGCCGCGCCTTCCCCCCAGGATTGTCCTGAAAGTGGCTTGTTGCGGCCTTCGTCCCCGGTTACAGCGGCGGGCCCGTCCCTGACTTTCACAGGGTTCCCTTTTACAGTCCTCCATCCTTTGCAGCTGGTGCGCTGGATGGAAAACACCCAAGCGTTGTGTTTTGAGGAACCTAAGCTCAAAAACTTCCTTATGTCAACCGGGAAAGATTGCTCCAGGGCAAAAGCTTCCGTTTAGGCCCTTTCCTGGATGGTAAGCACAACCCCGATAAGTATGGACGCAGCACCGAGCCAGCCCAAAAAAGAAAATGTCTCTCCCCACCAGAAGTAAGCGACCACTGCTGCAGCCACAGGCTCCAGAGTGGCCACAATGGATGCCCGGGCGGCCTGTAGGAGCTTGAGCCCGGCGTAATAGGAATGATAGGCGCAATAGGTACACACAAAGGCAATCGCCGCAAGTGCAGCCCAAGCAGTGGGCGTTTTGTGCACAAAGGAGACAAAGGGCAACAAGAGCAGAGAGCCCACAGGAAGGAGAAAAAGAAACAGGTTCGGAGCAGTGTATCCTTTGGAAAACGGCTTGCCCAGGACATAATACATAGAGTAACAAAATCCGGCGGTCAGGCCGAAAAGGACGGCCGAAATACTCACATTGCCGTCCATGCCTTTGTTGCCTAGGGAAATGCAGGCCACACCGACAATGGTCAAGGCCACGGCTGCCAGCTTTACGTAGGTCAAAGGCTCCATGTAAAAAACCCGGGCCATTATCGCTACCCAGGCCGGAGCGGTATACAAAAGGACTGCAGCCAGAGCCGCGCCTCCGCTCTGCACCGAGAGCTGAAACGACCCATAGAACAGGGTCACACCAGTCAAGGCAAAGAGAAAAAGGGCGGGCATATCCCGCAGATTGAGGCGGGTCTGTCCGGCCCAGACAGCCTGTCCTCCGAATAGAACCCAGGCCAAGACACCGCGCCAAAAGGCAATCTCCAAAGGGGTGACTCCTTCAGCCAGGGCCAGCCTTGAGATCGGCCCCAGGAGTCCCCAAAGCACGGCAGCCAGAGCAATAAACATGTAGCCTTTGAGGTGAACAAAATGATTCATAAAACAATGCCGCACCCCTGTTTGAAGTTTATAGCCATAGGCCAGCCTTTGGGTATTCCTGGTCATTGATGATTTCTCGAAACGGAGTTCAGACTGCCAAGTCCTCCGGAAATCAGGCAAGCATACGAGATGTACGACTATACAAATCACCCTCCAAGGTCAAATCAATTTGTATGCTTCGTTAGGGCTAGCATGCCTGCGCCTTCCCGGACATGGGGGCAATATGTACGGTTTGACATATCAAAAAATAATCAATATCCTGCTTTTCCCGCGTTATGGACAGAATGATATCACCTCATGATTACCCAAATATCCGTTGTCATGCTCAGGATTCCAATACATGATTTTCTGGTTCATCGCTTTACATTGCGTGAGTTTCTGTTTTCGGTACATACAAAGGTAAGGAGGCATTGCCATGCATTCCAAATTCATGTCAATCGTGCTCGTACTTGTCTCTCTACTCTTTTTGGGAGCCGGACAAGCCATAGCCAAGGACAAGTTGGTTATCTTCCATGCTGGCAGCCTTGCAGTGCCCATGGAAAAGATGGAAAAGGAGTTTGAGGCAAAGCATCCGAACATCGATGTGCAAAGAGAAGTCGGCGGGAGCACCAAAATGGCCCGTCTGATTTCAGAGGTGGGCAAGCCTGCGGATATTATGGCCTCGGCCGACTTCAAGGTTATCGACAACAACCTGATCCCGGATCATGCAACGTGGAACATCCGTTTTGCCAGCAACGAGCTGGTCTTGGCATACACAGACAAAAGCAGACATGCAAACGAAATAACTTCAGAAAACTGGTACAAGATCCTGCAGCGAGAGGATGTCGAATGGGGGCATTCCGATCCCGATCTGGATCCCTGCGGCTATAGGTCCCTGATGGTCCTGCAGCTGGCCGAAAAGTTCTACGGCATTGACGGATTATATGATGACCTTGTGGCCAATCGGCCCAAGAAGAATATCCGGCCCAAGTCGGTTGAGCTGGTCAACCTACTCAAGTCTGGACACATGGATTATGCCTGGGAGTATCGCTCCGTGGCCGTGCAGCACGATCTAAAGTACATGACCCTGGATGAGCACATCAACCTGGGCAACTACAGGTACGACAACTTCTACAAACAAGCTGAAGTTGAAGTTTCAGGCAAGGAGCCGGGAACAACCATCACCAAAAGCGGCAAGTCCATCACCTACGGTGTGACCATGACCGATGACGCCGAAAATCCGGAGGCGGCGAAAGCCTTCCTGCAGTACATGCTCGATAAGCAGGGCGGTCTGCGCATCTTAAAAGCCATGGGTCAGCCGCCGTTTATCCCCGCCCGGATTCCAGACAAGGAGATGCTGGAGAAACTGCCGAAGGAAATCAAGGAGCTGGTTGTGGTCAAAGAATAAGATAAGGGGAGTGCAGCACGTCTTGCTGCACTCCCCTTAAGGCAGATTTCATGAGCTTGCCGCCTTGACCAGTTTGGAAGATGAGTACAAAAACAAGCCCTGCTTCAGCGTATTCATCACATCCTGAACATTCCGGTATCCTGTGTATGATTGATATATTAGGTCATGATCTATGCGTTTTGTCACCCGCGAATGGTTCTTGCCACTGCTATTTTTCTTGAGCCTACCCTTTCTCTTGCTCATCACAGCCCCACTAGGACAGCTGCTTACTTCTTCGGGGCTTGGCGACTTGCTGCACACGATCAAGGATCCCCAGGTCCTGCAAGCCATTGGCCGCAGCCTGGGAACATCCCTTACGGCTGCTGTGCTCTGTCTGCTCCTGGGCACCCCTTTGAGCTATCTGCTGGCCAGACGGCAGTTTCCCGGCCGACGGCTGGTGGAAGGCCTCGTAGATCTGCCGATCATGATCCCCCATCCGGTTATCGGGATCGCCATCCTGAGTCTGGCCGGCAGATATCATCCCTTCGGCCGCTTCCTCAGCGATCTTGGAATCCAGATCATGGGCTCATATACCGGCATCGTGACCGTGCTCACCTTTGTCGGTCTGCCCTTTTACGTGAACACGGTCAAGAGCGGTTTCGAGGCCATTCCCGCCCGGCTGGAAAAGGCCTCCAGAAGTCTTGGGGCCGGCATGGCCTCCACCTTTGTCCGGATCACCCTGCCTCTGGCCTGGCGGAGCATGATTCTGGGCATGATCATGTGCACAGCAAGGGCTATCAGCGAGTTCGGGGCCATCGCCATCGTGGCCTACCACCCCATGACCGCTCCTGTCCTCATCTACGAGCGCTTCACAGCCTACGGGCTAAAGTACTCTCAGCCGGTGGCTGTTTGGCTGGTCATCATTTCCTTTTGCCTCTTTGTGCTCATCCGCCTTTTTTCCAGATCCCGGGAATCTGCATATGCTTGAGATAGACTCGCTATGCGTCCGCCTGCAGGGGTTCTCTCTGGAGAACATCTCCATAACAGTGCAGCCTTCCGACTTTTTTGCTCTGCTCGGCCCCACCGGCTCTGGAAAATCCATCCTTCTGGAAGCAGCCATGGGTCTTTTGCCAGTTGCCGAAGGAAAGATCAAAATATCCGGGCAGGACATAACCGCTCTGCCCCCGGAATCCAGGGACCTGGGACTCGTCTACCAGGATCACGCCCTATTTCCCCACTTAAGTGTCCAAGCAAACATCCTCTACGGCACCAGATATCACCGCATTCCCCAAGAGACACGCAGGTCCAGGTTCAAACTGCTCGTGGACCGGCTCAAGCTCGGGGATCTCCTGCACCGCAGCCCGACTACCTTAAGCGGTGGCGAAAAGCAGCGCACAGCCCTGGCCAGGGCGTTAATGCTCAACCCTCGGGCCCTGCTTTTGGACGAGCCTCTCTCCGCCCTGGATCAAATGTTCCGCGACGATGCCCGGCGGCTGCTCAAGACCCTGCACCAGGAGCTGAACACTCCCTTCATCCTTGTCTCGCACAGCTTCTCCGAAGTCCTGTTTTTGGCCAACAAAGGAGCAGTCATCAAACAAGGCAGGATGCAGCAGTCTGGCAGCATTGAAGATCTTTTTGAGCGTCCGGCTTCGTCGTTCGTGGCCGCTTTTGTGGGCATGAGCAATATCTTCCCTTGTCGAGTCTTTCAGGGAAAGGCCCATTTAAAGGGACTTACGCTCCAGGCCGGACCACAAGCCTGTTCGAAGCACACCCATCTGGCTGTCCGGCCGGAGGAAGTCAGGCTGGCCGGCCCCGCAGGGTCGACCTTTGCCAACAATTTTAAGGGTCGCATTCTCCATCTGGACTGCCAAGGATTCTACTACCGGGCCAAGATCCGGATTCAGGCGGCAGAGTTCGAGGCCTACTGGACCAGGCATGAGGTGGAGGAAGGAAATGTATGTTTAGGGCAGGAAGTTAATATAGCCTTTCCGGCCTCGGCTGTCCATACATTCGCCGATCCGGATGCGGACCGCAGCTAGGTCAGGAACTAGCCGGCCTGCAGTATTTCGTACTCTGCCCGAGAGTCAGCTTCATCCGCCTCGTCCGCACAGAGCAGACCGCCTATACTCAGGGCGGTCTCCCGATCCAGGTAAATTTCCGTGTCCCGGCCCTGGAAGGGAGCCACGACAAATCCATGTTCATCGCCCTTTGCCCTGGCATGGATCAGGCGGCCCAGGGCTTTGGCATCACTCCCCAAAAGCAGCTCAGTCAGTTTTTCCCGAACCAGAATGAGCCGGCCGGGCTGAACGATCAGCTTCATGGGCCTCCCTCCGCGGCTAAAGTAATAAAACGATTTCTGCAAATTTAGAGCGCACACAGTCTTGCGGCATTTGGCCCTGGGCTGAACCAGATGCGATGAGGCTCAATTCTCGTCCAGCCCAGGGCAATGTGCCGGCAGGTCCGGTTCGGACTATAGGCACCTTATGAGCATAAAGCCGGTCTAGACCTTGGATACGGACACAAAATGCTCCTGCAGGGCCACGGCACCTCCGGCCGGGTCCCAGATATCCAGCCCATTGGACATGAGCTTGTGATCAGCCACTCCTCTGCCGTAGGCGCGCGTCTCCACCGGCAGGGTATGCCCAAAGCCGTGGACCATAAACACAGCCTCCGGATGGATCATATCCGTGACCATGGCCTTGATCCGCCCGGAATGCTGTCCGTTGCTCACCTCCACAACATCGCCGCTGTGGATGCCGAGCTTCTCGGCTTCCGTGCTGTGGATCCACAGCACATTCTCCGGCATTTGCTCAAAGAGCATGGGGTTATTCACTGTATGTCCCTGGGTATGGACACCGCAGCGGCCGAAAGTCAGCCGATAACGTCCCTGCGGGGGACGCTCCGGTGGACTATATGGCTTCAGCGACGGCTGCCCGGCCTGCTCCCACTTCTCAGAGATTATTTCAATCTTGCCTGAAGGCGTCTTGAACTTCAGTTCATCCGGCTTCCTGTATACCGGACCGTCAGTGAGCGGGACCATGCCGGTGGCCTTAAAATCCTGCATGCTCACTCCAGTATCCTGCAGCTGAAAGTTCCACATGTCCTCAATGGAGTCATAGGCCAGTTCCGTAAGCCCCATGCGCTTGGCCAGCCCGGAAATGATCTCCCAGTCTGCCTTGGAATCAAAACGAGGCTCAACCGATCTGTTCCGGAGGAAGAAATACGGACTGAGGGCATTCTTGGTGGCGATGATGCTCTCCCGTTCCAGGTATGTGGACAGAGGCAAGACGACATCGGAATACCAGGCTGTCTCCGACCAGCTGAAGGTGACTGAGACCATAAGCTCCAGCTGATCAAAGGTCTTTTGCAGCCGCTCCGGCTCTGGATAGGCCATCAGCGGATCGTGGCGGTAGGCGATGTAGGCCTTCAGCGGATACGGATCTCCGGTTTCCATGGCCTTGAAGGCCAGGTGTCCAAGCCCCGGGCCCTCTTCAAACTGGGGATATTTCCAGCCCACGCCGTCGGCCCGCTTTTCTTCAGGTTTGGGATACAGGTCCATAAAGCTTTTCAGACCCTTGTATCCCACGTCGCCCGGCTTGTTGACCAGGGGGAGTCCGCCTTTGGCCCCGACTGATCCCAAGAGGGCATTGATTATATAGATCGAGCGGCAGACATAGAACGAATCCTTGTATCTGGCTGTATTCCATCCTGGATGCCAAAGCACAGCCGGTTTGGCCGAACTCAGCTCCTGGACAAATGCCCGCAGCTCTTCAGCCTGAATGCCGGTTTCTTCCTCGGCCCATTCCGGGGTATAGGGCTCGATGAATTTCTCCAGGGCCTCGAAATCCTTAAACCAACGCCGCACATATCCCTTGTCGTAGAGCTCCTTGGCCAAGAGCTCGTTGATCACGGCCAGATTGAAGGCATAGTCGCTTCCGGGCCGGATCTGGAAATAACGGGTCGCCTTGCTCGCGCTGACAGTCGCCCGCACATCGATGACCGTAAGCTTGCATCCCTTGTCCAGGGCGGTCATCATATCGTTGACTTCTTTAACGTTTATGGCCTCGAACAGGTTTCTGGTCTGCAGGACCACGTGCCGAGAGTTTTTCAGATCGTAGGATACGCCTTTTCGGCCGAATCCAAACAAGGAAAGAGCCGAGTGCTGTACATTCCGGGCACAGGACGCATCGTGGTTGCAGTAGTTGGGGGTTCCGATGCCGCGGAGAAATGCCCGCTTATAATCCCGAAAGGGGCCGCCCCGGTCCGAGAGCAGGATGCTCCTGCTTCCGTATTCATCCCGTACCTTGTTCAGCTTCTCGGCAACATAATCAAGCGCCTCGTCCCAGCTCACCGATCGCCACTTCCCTTCTCCCCGCTTGCCTTCCCGAATCAGCGGGGTTTGGGGACGTTCCTTGTCCTTGAGCAGCCCCAGACCAGCCGCCCCTCGAGCGCAAATCGACCCCTCAATGCCTGAGGCATGGGGATTTCCCTGTATGAACGAGACCTCACCGTTTTCAACTTCGGTCATGATGGGACAGCGCACAGTGCACATCCCGCAAATACTGTAGACCTGCTCCTTACCCATATTTCCTCCTTGATCAAGATTCATCGTCATGTCCTGCTATGTCATGAACGGCGGCTGTCCCAGGCAGACACGGACACGGAGCACCGGTTTTCACAGCATCCCTTTCCCGCATGACGGCCTACATACCCCCGTTGACTTGTTTTCATGCTATGGCCCGGCCCGATTTTCATGTACCGGATGAACTCCAGGATACCTCTCCCTGCTGGACCTCTCGTTGTAATTTGCCCTTTCGGCTCTACCCAAGTCCAGCCCGTATGTCAATGCCGCCACACCTATGTCTATGGGGATATCACTGCATATTGTGTCAGTGGCACGAATAGATTTTTCATGGCTTTTAATCGGCTCCCCTGCCACAATCCCTTCCTTGGAAGTATTATAATTGACATATCCAAGACAGCAGGTTACGGATTTTGTCTTGCCGGCCCAGGAGAAGTGGGCACAACGGTCAAGCCTTGGGAGGGTGTCGCAATATGTTTCCCACCAACTGCAGATGGAGGAAGGTATGAATGGTAAGCTGACAACATGTGTGATCGTGTGCCTGGGGGTTCTCCTCAGTTCCGGCGTATCAGGAGCACAGTCGGAACCAGAACCCGCCTTCAGTCTGGGCGAGGTAGTGGTCAGCGGGAAACGACCGGGGGTCGAGGACATCGGCATTACCACGGAAATGAGCAGCAAAGATATAGAAGCCACCGGCAGCAAGACCCTGGCCGAGGCCCTGCGTTTTGCTCCCGGGATTACTGTGACTCGAGGAGCCAAGAACGAGCCGGAGATCTCCATCCACGGCTTCGGCACGGAAAAGTCCCTTTTCCTGATCGATGGCATCCCCTACTATGAAACCTACTATGGAAAGCTGAACCTGGACCAGATCCCCACCGAGATGATCTCCAAGATCGAAATCAGCAAGAACGCCCCTTCCGTCCTTTACGGAGCCAACACCCAGATTGCGGTGGTGAATGTGGTGACCAAGAAGGGGACCGAGGATCCCAGCTTCAACTTTACCCAGGAGATTGGGGAGAACGATACCTACCGCACCGTTTTGTCCCACGGCAACCAGGTCGGCAATGTCAACTACTGGCTGAGCTACAGCCGCAGAGAAACCGAGGGGTGGCGGATGTCCGATGATTATGATCCTGCCAAGGCACAACCACGCCGCCCATTTATGGGAGATCCAATAATCACTGAGGACGGGGGATTTCGCAACAACGCCGATTTGGAACAGGACTCGTTCTGGGGTCGGATCGGGATTACACCAACCCAAGATTCGGAATATTTCTTAAGCATGCACATGTTGGATGCTGAAAAAGGGATCCCATACCAGACCGACGAGTATAAAGTCTTCACCCAGCGTGGTGATGATCCGGCATTCTCTAACTTTGCCCGCTTTGGAGAATACCAGGACTGGGGGCTGGACCTCAGCGGCAAACAAAAAGTACTGCCCTGGCTCACCTTGCGGGGAAAACTTTTTTATCATGAACATACAGACGATTATATTTCCTATTCAAATCCTGACCTGGATGAAGAACTGGCCAAAAGCACCTATGAAGACTCTTATACCGGCGGATCACTGATTGCAGATATCGATCCAGTCGATTGGTATACCGGACACTTCTCAGTCCACTACAAACAAGACACCCATGAAGACCGAGACGCTACCTACCTGCCGTTTAATGAATCAAAGTCCTATACCGGTTCAATCGGTACGGAGCATGAGTTCTTCACCCATTATGGGCTGACTGCAGTCATTGGCGCAAGCTATGACTGGTTTGAGGTCACTGATGCTGAAAAAACCGTGTTCACAGAAGACTATATTTTGGCTCCTCACACAAATTTGTGCATGATTTTGGGTTCAGGCAGTCCAGCCATGCAATGGTATAGATTACGGATGTAGTTCTTGGCTGACCGGAAACCGTAAGCCCTGTGGCTTATCATCTTGGCCTTGTTGTTGAGACCTTCTACCGAGCCGTTGCTGATCGGCATCTTGAAATAGCTGAGTATATTTTCTTCTTTGCGGCGCAGCATCCAGGCAAAATTTCGCATCGGCTGCAGTCTGGAATGAGTGGCCCACCAGAACCACTTATCGAGGAATTTTTTGGCCCAGGCTCTTCGCTTATACGACCAGAACCGGCGAAATGATTCCTTGAGTAAATAGGCCCTGTTGATTTTGAGATTGAGCTTTTCAAGTGCGCTCAACCGGGATGCCTGCTTGTCAGTCAGGTTCCATGG